>NZ_JBFTLU010000054.1:0-14633 GCF_056396605.1 Pseudomonas sp. 05T35 | reverse complement strand
TCCCATGATCGAACTGACCCGGCTATTGGCGTCCAGCAGCTGGCGGGTATTGAGGTCGGTGGCGTGACCGCTTTGCACCAGCTCTTCGACCATATGGCGGATCTGCACCATGCTGCGGTTGATCTCCTCGGTCACCGCGCTCTGTTGTTCGGCGGCCGTGGCGATCTGGGTGCTGAGGCTGTTGATGTGGCTGACCGAGCCGGCCATTTCGTCCAGCCCGGCGTTGACGCGCGCTGTCGCATCGGCGGCGGACTGACAACTGGCCTGGGTGTTTTCCATCGCCGCCACCGAAGAGCTGACACCTTGGGTCAAACGGCTGAGCATCTCGTTGATCTCCGAGGTGCTGGCCTGGGTGCGGGCGGCCAGGGCGCGGACTTCATCGGCGACCACGGCAAAGCCTCGACCTTGTTCACCGGCCCGCGCCGCCTCAATCGCAGCGTTGAGTGCCAGCAGGTTGGTTTGTCCGGCAATCGCGCCGATCACCCCGAGGATTTCGGTGATGCGCTGGGCGTCCTGCTGCATGCTTTCGACTTTATGGGTGGCACTGGCCACTTCACCGATCAAGGCGATCACGCTGCTCGAGGCTTCGCCCACCACCACCCGCGAGCGGTCCGCGTGTTCGTTGGCGCGCTGGGTAAACGCCGCGGTTTCTGCGGCGTTCTCGGCAACGCTGTCGGCGGTCGAACTCATCTCGGTGATGGCGGTGACGGTCTGGTCGGTCTCCGAGGCATGACGCTGCAGGATCTGGTTGGTGTGTGCCGAGGTCTGTTGCAGCTTTTCCAGGCTTGAGGCCATGGCGCCTGTGGCCTGGGTGACTTCGCCGATCATGTTTTGCAGGTAGGCGATGAAGGTGTTGACCGAATGACCGATTGCGCCCAGTTCATCCTCGGCGCGAATGGTGATGCGCCGGGTCAGGTCGGCGTCGCCGGTGGACAGCGCGTCGATGTTGGCTTTCAAGGCTTTCATGCGCTGGATCAGTTGGCGGATTGCATAAATCTGCAGCAGCACCAGCAGCAAAACCATCGGGATCTGCAACAGGCTCAAGGTGCTCAAGACATCGTCGCGTTGAGCGGTGATCAGGTGGGTCGGCAGGGCAGTGGCAAGGAACCACGGTGTGCCTTCGATCGGACGCATGAAGAACGTGTTCGCCACGCCTTGATTGTCGAACTCGACGCGTTGCAGCGAAGCATCACGGCGCTCCAGTGCGGTTTTGATTTGCGCCGCAAACGGTGAATTGCCAGCCAGTTCACGGATGTTTTTCAGGACAATCGGTGCACTGATGCGCGAGCTGTTGCTGATGATCTTGCCGTCGGCCTCGACGATCAGCATTTCGGCGCCCAGGTCTTTTTCCTTGCGCGCCACCAGGTCGTTGAAGAAGCCAAGGGTGACGTCAATGGTCGCGACCCCGTACGGCACGCCATTGCGCGCTATCGCCATGGCGCAGTTGGTGCGCGGTTCGGCGCTGGCGTCGTCTTTATAGGCCGCGGCCCAGGCGCATTGGCCGCGGGGTGTCTGCATGCCGCCCTTGTACCAGGGCTGATCGTAATAGTTGGGCGCCGCGTCGCTGTTCCAGAAGGTGTTGACGGCCAGTTTTCCCGACGCATCCCGGTGCCAGAAGGTACTGAATTTGTTGCGTCCGGCTTCGCGCTGGCCAGGCAACGGCCAGATCCCGCCACCAAACACCTTCAGCTCACCGTACTGGTCCACCAGGCCAGGCAACACGGTGTCGATGGTCGCGCTGTCGAGCAGGGGAATGGTCTGGGTGATGCTGCGTTGTTGCGCTTGAACCTTGTTCAGTTCGCCCTGGATCTGTTCGGCCACTTCGGCAATACGGTTCAGGGCCACCTGTTCTTCCGTATGCCTCAGTTTCGGCGCGACCAACTGGCTGATGCCCACCACCGTCAAGGCGAATAACAACAGGATAAACAACACCAAAAATAGTGTGTAACGGGCTTGAATGGTACGGAATGCGGGCATTGGACCTGTCCTTGTGCTGAGCGCTCTTGTTGATCTATTGCGGCTTTTAGCAGCTATCGGCCCGTGGCAGGCCGACTTTAGTACCATCGTCCCAAATAGGGTCTTTTACAGACGACCGGTTGGTCATGGACATGAGCCATGTGCGGTTTCATTCCGGGCTGGTGACGTGGTTTCTTTCGGGGGTTATCAGCCTGATTCAGTGACGGTCTGATTGTTAAACAATTGTTTCAAGTCAATGAATTCAAGGGTTTGGTGATTTGTATCCGAAATGTACAAGAATTGTAAAAAGCTGAAATATTTGTAGTCCGAGGGACGCTGGCACATTGATACTCGCGTACCAATTCATCGGTTGAACAAGGACTTTTTATGGTCGCCTTAGAAGGACGTCTGCGCACAGGGACATTGTCATGACTATCGGTTATGTCGGTGGCTGGACCAGCAAGGCCGGATTACTGATTCGCGAGGGCGGAACGAGTGGCAGTAAACCCGTACCGCAGAACGTCAAGGTCAAGCAGATGCTCGCACTGGTGGGCAACGACCCATTGGCGCTGAACACCGCGAAAATGAACGAGCAGAAGCTCTACAAGAACTTCAAGGGATTCGACCCCGAGACGGTTACGGTCAAACAGCTCGGAAACATCAGCGCCTTTTTGCGTGATCGCGGTTTGATCAGCGATGTGACGGCCCTGACGCTGCTCAATGCTGGCGACAAGTTCGATCGCTTTGGGGTGCCGAAGAACCTGGACGAAAAATTCAATGCGCTGGAGTACTTCGCCACGCAACTGGATACCATCCAGAACAACAACCTCAAGGGCAACAAGTACGCCAACCACCTGATTCCCGAGTACAAGAAGGCGATTTACGTACTGCAGAACCTGAAGACGTATGGCATGGGCAATGGCCCCGCCGTTCCGAACACCAAGGGTGTCAGCGGCAAAGCCTGATCTTCAAGTGCAACAGGCCCGTCATACACGGCATGAACGGGCCTGCGACGCTCAATATTATCGATCGAGCATCTGCATGACGGCTTGCGGGTAACGCGCCCCGAGCACTGCGTCATCCGGAAAAATCGCCTCCAGCGCCGACAAGTCTTCCGGACTTAATACAACGTCCAGCGCGGCGACATTCTCCTCCAGATACTTGCGTTGCTTGGTGCCCGGAATTGGGATCAGGTAATCGCCTTGCGCGAGTACCCAGGCCAACGCCAGTTGCCCTGCGGTTACGTCTTTTTCCGCAGCCAGCGCTTGCACCTGCTCGACCAACTGCAAATTCCTGTTGAAGTTTTCGCCTTGAAAACGCGGGCTGAAGCGTCGGTAATCATCCGCTGCAAAATCGTCGGGACTTTTCAGGGCTCCGGTCAGAAAGCCTCGACCGAGCGGGCTGTACGGTACAAAGGCAATCCCCAGGCGCTGGCAGGTGGCCAGGCAATCGTTGTGCTCCTGATCGCGACTCCACAGCGAGTATTCACTTTGCAGCGCGCTGATCGGGTGAACCTTATGCGCTCGTTCAAGGGTTATCGCTGAGGCTTCGCTCAAGCCGAGGTAGCGCACTTTACCGGACTGGACCAGTTCGGCCATGGCACCGACGGTTTCTTCGATGGCCACGTCCGGATCGACGCGATGCTGGTAGTACAAGTCCAGGGTGTCCACGCCCAGGCGTTTCAGCGTGCCGTCGATGGCTGTACGGATGTACTCCGGTCGGCCATCGACTCCACGTGCAGTGGGGTTGGCCGGATCACGCACGATGCCGAATTTGCTGGCCAGGAACACCTGGTCGCGCTTACCCGCAATTGCTTTGCCAATCAGTTCTTCGTTGGTGTGCGGGCCATACATGTCGGCGGTGTCGAGCAAATTGACGCCCAACTCCATGGCGCGATGCAATGTCGCCAATGCCTCGCGAGTATCGCCGCCCGTGGTGTAGAAGTCGGTCATGCCCATGCAGCCCAGACCGATCGCAGAAACCTGAGGGCCGTTTTTGCCTAATTGACGAGTGTGCATGGTGTCGCTCCTTTTTTGATGTGGACCCATTGTTGCGCTCGACAAAAACAAGATAAACCGGCTAAAAACGCTATCACTGTTTGTAATTTCTAAATAATCCGCAGGTAACCAAGAGCAATGGACCGTTTTAATGCCATGCGAGTATTCACTCGCATTGTCGAGCTGGAAGGATTTGCCAAGGCTGCGGACAGCCTGCAAATGCCCAGGGCTTCGGTGACCATCCTGATCAAGCAGCTTGAGGCGCATTTGGGTGTGCAACTGTTGCAGCGGACCACACGACACGTCAGTCCAACCGCCGATGGCGCGGCGTATTACCAGCGCTGCGTGCGATTGCTGGCTGATCTGGAGGAGGCAGAGGCGGCGTTTTCCAGCTCCCGGCAAAATCCGCGCGGGCTTTTGCGTATCGACATGCCTGCCGGCATCGGGCGTTTGCTGGTGATCCCGGC
The DNA here is from genome assembly GCF_056396605.1 of Pseudomonas sp. 05T35. Classification (NCBI taxonomy): domain Bacteria; kingdom Pseudomonadati; phylum Pseudomonadota; class Gammaproteobacteria; order Pseudomonadales; family Pseudomonadaceae; genus Pseudomonas; species Pseudomonas sp. 05T35. Next base: position 10,213 of record NZ_JBFTLU010000054.1, on the reverse strand, counting down.
CTTGCCGGAATTTACCCGGCGTTACCCGCTGATAGAGTTGGAAATCGGCTTGAACGATCGCCCGGTAGATCTGATTCGCGAGGGCGTCGATTGTGTGCTGCGCGGCGGCTTATCGCTGGATGATTCGCTAGTGGCGCGACCGCTGGCGTTGCTCGATCAGGTCACCTGCGCCAGTCCCGGCTACTTGCAACGCCAGGGCACTCCACGGTGTCTGGAAGATCTGGCGGGGCACCAGATGGTCGAGTATTTCTCCAGCACCACCGGCAAGCGTTTCGGCCTGGAGTTTGAAATAGACGGACACGTGCACCCGGTGAACCTGCCCATACAGGTAGCGGTCAACAGCGCCGATGGTTATCTGGCCTCCTGTKAAGCGGGTTATGGCCTGGTCCAGACGCCGTACTATCACGTTGCACGGCAGTTGCGCGAGGGAACGTTGTGCGAGGTGTTGGAGCATCTGCCGCCGCCAGGGTTACCCCTGACGGCGCTCTATCCTCCGCATCGACAGTTGTCTCTGCGGGTGCGGGTGTTTGTCGACTGGTTGGTGCAGCTCTGCGCTCAGCCAGGTAACGGGCTGGTGCGCAGAGATTCAGGTAACTGAAGAGGGGGGGGGCGTACAGGTCAACGACGGTAGTAACCATCATGGTGGTAGCGATGGTCGCCATGCCAGCCACCTCCGCCTGGAAAACAGACGCAACCGCTCATGGTCAGGATAATCAGCAGGGGAATCAGCAGTGTGATTCGACGGAACATTTCTCAATCCTCATCGTTTGAACCGCATGCAGCCAAAATGCTTCATGGGCTGTAACATGAGACCCCGCTTGCAGCCGCTCATCCCCGAAGAAGCGTATGAGCTTGGCATGCATCACGATACAAACCGGATACATATTTTCAGGTTCAGGAACCCGCAATGACCCAGTCGCAACGTTTGAAATATTCGATTCTGATCTCCCTTGTCGTGCTGGGGATCATGCTTGGTCTGTCGTACATGCAGAACGCCGGGATGATCAGCGAAAAACTGTTCCAGTACATCGCCATTGGCGTTGCGGTGATCGTCGTGGTGATCAATGGTGTGATGCGCCGCAAGGTCAAGCCTTAAACGACGCGGTATGCGTCATTGACTGCCGTAGAGCACGGCTACGGCTTGAGGGTGCAGGCTGTAGCTCTTGTCTTCGTTCAAGACAATCACGCCTTCGCTGCACAGTCGCTTCAACACTTCGCGAACGCTGAGAAAGGACAGGGGAATACCCAGGTCCAGCAAGTGGCTGTGCACGCCGCGTCCGCCCAGCGGACGATCGTTTTCGATGGCGGTCAGTAACGCGTCGATCACTTTCAGGCGAATCAGGCTGGTTCGCAGGCCGAAGCTTTTGAGCAGTTGCCTGATGTCCTCGTTGCTGTGGCGTTCAGCGCTTTCGGCGAACGCGCCAACGTCCAGTTTCAGTGATCCGTTTGGCGCAAGGTTGCCATCCGTTGGCAGTTGCGAGTTGTACATGCAAAAACTCCTTTTCAGAGCCTGATCAGGAAAAAAAGTGATGGGTGCTCTCATTGATTAATGACGAATGAGCTGCGCAAATCATGAAGGCTCGGATGTAGAAAATTTGTCGGGGTTACGTCAGCGTAAGGTGAGATGCACTGTTTTTCCGGGGCTGGCCACATTAAATTTTCTTCATGCTGACGCGTTACTTCGACAAGGCACATTCCCGCCAGCTGCCGGGGTGGTCTTTCCTGGATTCCAACCTTCGCGATGAGCCGGCGAAAACTACCCTTCACGTTTGATTCACGGGCATCAATTTTCGGTCACAGGTACCGGGTCGAGTTGACGTCCCATTTCACAGACCAGACGTGCGACAGAATCGGCATTGCGAAGGATGGTGTCGATCCGCCGATCCGGTGAAGCCCGGTCGCGAAACACTCTGCGGGCTTCCTTCAGATTGCTGGTGCCGGTGATGGTCTTGATCCCATCACTCAGTTTTTTGGCGGCAGGAATGTCATCGAGGTCCTGCCAGGCTTTCTCCGCGCTGTTCCAGTAGGCGAACAATTCATCGATGGGGGTCTGTATCGACAATGCCTCGCGCTGAAATTGCTCTTGATCCTGTTTCAACTTGCTGGCTTGAGTGGTGATCGTCGAGATCAGGTCGCTGAAGGGTCTTCTCGATTCCAGGTAAGCGATATCCAGCGTATTTGAAAACAGGTGCGAGAACTCATGGATCAGCGTTGCCGCCTGCGCATGGGCAACGACATCAAAGGGCTCCGTCAGCACATGGTTGTAGTGGTTTAGATTTTGATCGAAGAACTTCTCTGTAAAGTGCACTTTCTGTTGCTGGTCATCGTCGAATACAAAGGCAATCAAGCCTTCCCAGGGATAACGGTTTGAACCGACGACAAAGCGCTTATGGTCGAGTTTGTCCAGTGTCGGATCTACCAGTGCCTTGCACAGCGGAACAATGGTTGCCTTGATTTTATCCAGAAGGGACTTATCGACCGTCGGCACATCAAAGAACGCTTTGRAAAAGCCATCCAGCCGTGTTCCGGGCGTGACGGCTCTCAATTGAACCAGATTGTGCAGACTGTTGAATGCGTATGAACGGGCCAGATCCAGCGACTGTTCAATCATCCGGGCCCTTTCCGGGTAGAGCTGACGGATGGCCTCCATGCCTTGAGCCTCTATGTTGATGTGTTTTCGCGCCTTGAAGTGGGACTGGAACTGGTTGTACATCTGAGACATGGTTTTACCGAAATGAACGGTATGCACGTCCGGATCCAGCACCCACTGCGTGCCGCTGTTCTTCAGATAAGGGCCTTGTCGTTGATCATCGACGATGCGTGGTGCCACACCGAACTTTTCGATCCGGAAAACCTTTCCGTTGACCGGGGCATATTTGTACCTGGTTTTTGAATCGAGGTAAGTGCCGTCGACAGCCTTGGCACCCAGCTTTTTCAACTCGATGGTGCTGGCTTCAAAGGATTGCAGCAGAGTGCGAGAAGGAGAGGTGAGATCGACCTTGGCAATGTCGGTGGCAACGAAAGGCTTTTCGACGACGGGTCCGCTGTGCACGACCGGCTCAGCGGTCGAAGCGCCAGGTTGATGCAACAACTTGCCCAGTGTCGCCATTTGCGACACGCCGTTGATAAAGGTCTTGAGCGCAGCCTTCCAATGATGGTCCTGCAGGGCCTCGGCCGATTGTTTGAATGACGTGTAGCTTTCCCACAGAAGGTGGGGGATCGCCAGTTTGCCTGGCAGAAACTCTATGCCGTACCTGAGGCCTTTGCTGAACAATGCCTTGAGCGCCTCCCAGTCGGACTGCCCGGCAGGTTGCGATTGACTGTCGAGCATGTGTGACAGCAGCGCTTTGTTATCGATGAACAATTGGTGCAACAGATTTCCATCGACAGGACTGGATGCCAGTCGAATGTCGGACGTGCCGCTGCCGGCCAGCAAATTTTTGTAGGTCGCCTGATGCGGATCCGGCAGGCGTCTGATCAGCAGATCCTGCAATGCCCCCGGAAGGTTGATTGCGTTCAGGACGCTGGCTTCATTTTCATACTCGGTGATTCCCAGATGCCTGTCGTATGGCGCATACAGAATCTGCGGCGCCGCAGCGGATTCTCCGATCAGGTAGAGCCCTAATGTCTTGACGGCCGCGGCGCCTTCTGTCGCGATCAGCTCCAGGGGACGCACGATTGCCTTGGCGCCCGTTACCGCTGCGCGTGCCAGGGCGTCCGGCATGTCGAGAACTTGCTGAACCAACCCGAAGCCGCGTTCGGAAAGTTTTCCCTGAAGCTTCAGCGTGTGGGCATGCAACAGCAGTTGCCAGGGCAGTTGCTTGATGAATCGCAGCTGTCGGGTCGCGACACCTGGCGCGTCGATCGCCAATGTATTTGAAAGAAATTGACGATAGGTCGCCTTGATGTCCAGCTGTAGCAAAAGCCTTTTGACTGCGCTGGCATCAAGGGCCGCCGGGAGCGTCTGAGCGATTTTCGAGGCAATGCTGAACCCGGTGTTTTGCAAGGTATTGGTATGGTTCAGCGCAAAATCGGTCAATGTTCGCGCAGGACCGGCCAGCGCCAGATTGGGCGTCACTAACAGTTGATCCGGATCGAGACTGGCTCCCGGAAATTGCCTGGTCATTAGCGCTTTCAGTTGTTCGCGGGCATAGTCCGTCAGCGGCTTGACATCATGCAGGTAGTCTTTGCCGCTCTCTATGCTGTGTCGTAATTGCTCCAGTATTTCCAGGTGTCGCAGCACTTCACTCTCGGGCGCCGCCCCGAGCCAGACGGGGAGTGATTGTTGCGTGACGATCCCCTCGGCAATCTGCATCGCACGCTGAAGGTTGAGTGGGGTGGGAGTCTGTTTGTGTTGCTCAAAATCAGCCTGTACCACCGAGCTGGGCAACTCAAGTGAATGGGTGTGCCTTCGGGCGTCCAGGTACTGTTCGATGGCTGATTGTTGACGATCCTGAAGCACATTTCTTTCAATCAGTCGAAAAGGCCCAAGCGTGCAGGTTCGGTGTGGGCGATATTGCGTGCGAGGGATATTTTCCAGGAGCAGCATTCGTTGTTCGTCATCCAGGAGACGCCTGCCCAGCTCGACCTTGACACTGGTGACGGAACTGAAGGTTTCGAGCCCGCGCCCGGGCGTCCACAGGATCGCCCGACCGGAGTGTGCCGGGTCAAGCCCGCCACGCTCGGTCAGCAAAAAGCAGTTGGCCAGCGGCATTGGATCCGGCTCAGTCGAGCACTCAAGCGTCAACGACCAGGCATCTGGTCGAAACCCGTTCAGCGCCTCCCTTTGATTTCGGGTCGGTTTGTCGGGGTTGAGCAGGGTATCGAGCATGGCCTTTTCGTCTGCACGGAGTGTCTTGGTGCTCACTCTCAGCGTGGCTTCACCGCGGATTCCCACCGACATTGCATGGGCGAGATCGGCCTTGATGGTCTCCAGAAAAGTGCTTTGTTGTTCAACACTGCCTGAAGGTTGAGCGGCTGTTTTCAGGTCAAGGGACGATTGAACGCTTTGAAATGTTTTTAGCGACAGGGCAGCCTTTTCTGCCAGCAGGACCGAAGGACGATTGTCGCCGGAAATCAGCGGGCGCGTACTCCAGCGCTCCGAGATTGCTGTCGCCAGCAATTGATTGTCGAGCATGCCACGCACATCCAGTGCCCGGTCGAACAAGGCCTGGACATCGATGGCACCATCGCTGTGTCGGCAGGTGTCCAGTGCATCCGTGATGCTGTGTTGTTGCTTGGCAATGATGTCGTCGACCATGTCGTGAAACACCGGACCAAGCATCGGTACTCCCGACACCTCAGGCTTGTCGAAGCCCAGAAACACATCACGCTGTTGCCGTGTCAGCAAGCTGTACAGTTCGTCGTCGTGTCCGGCCGACCTGACCATGGTTTGTATGATCGCTTTAAGGTCGGCGTAATCTTTCAGGACCTGCAAGCCATTGGACTGGGTATACAGATAAGCCGTGGAGTCGCTGTTCAGCATCATGGCGCCAGCCAGTTCGACGTAATTCTCGCGGTGTTCCCAGATGCGGATTTTTTCCGGTTTCAGGTCGCTGGCAGCGTTGCTGCGTGTAGCGCTTTCGTGGTCGAGGAGTGCGGTCAATGCCAGGCTTTGCTCAGGGCTGATGATTGCGCTCTGGCGCTTCAACAACAGATCCGTTCGGGCCTTGTCGCTCATGGCTTGAGCAAAGAAGTCCCGGCGAGAAACACCGGTATGAACGTCTGTTGCCCAATAGACCTGCAGCAGACTTGCCAGCATGGGCATCAAACTTGCCGCGAGCGCCTTTGTGGCCTGCTCCCACTGATACTGATGTACCGGGTTAACGGGGGAGGAGGGTTGCAGAGGATTGGTGAACTCGCGAACCTGTCCCAAAGGCCATGTTTGATGCAGGTAAAAGCGCAGTAGCGCATCACTCAGGGGCATGGAGTCCACCTGATGTCGAGCGGTGGTAGTGTTCGTCGCTCCAGCGGCCCGGCTTTCAACGAAAAAGCTGACATGGGTGGCGCTTTGATCGAGCTTGGGAAAGGACTTGCGCAGCGCGTTGTTGAGCAATTGATTGAGCATGTCCGTCAGTGTCGGTATTGCGCTCAGCTCCTGGAGCATGAGCTCGACATTTTTACGATGGCTCTGTTTCAGAATGCGGGTCTGTTCTTCGAATACCAGACCGTCGATGACTTGACCTGTCAATGTGAGTGCGTCGTTGGTACCTGACGCATTGCGTTGGGCGATGGGGAGAAAGCGCAACAGGTCCTTGCGCTCTGCAGCATTTTTCAGTTTGTCGTCCAGYGCCTTCAACAATGCTTGTCGATCATCGAACTTTTGCAGCCCGCCATAGGGCGTGTAGAGGATGGCCTGTGTGCCGTTGGGTACCGGATGCATCATGAAGCTGCCCGCAAGGGGCTCGGCGTCTGAACCCGCAGCCTTCAGCATGATGTTCTCGACGGTCATCGGTATTGTTTGTGCTGAGCGCAGTGCGTGGGTCGCCAGTTCAACGGTACGCAGCCAGGACAGGTCCGCGAGTGTGAAACCCATGGCCCGGATGCGTGGGCTCAATATTCTGGTGTCGCGTAATGCTTCAGGAAAAAAAAGCGGTAACGAATCGTCAGTCATTGTTTTTGCCTCAGCTGAAGCGACGGTTCTACGTCGCAGGAAGAAAGCCCAAGGCTAGCGTCTTGGCAGCGTCAAACGGTGGTAGATAGTTAGTGCATGCGCGGCGCCTGCATCGTTGATGATCAGGCCCGTTGCAGGTCTCGGCGTCGTTGAACGACGAAGGTTGACAGAGGGCTCGCAAAACGGTGTTTAATCAGCCTGTAAGGTCCCCGTACGCTGTTGCCCCCTCCAATAAAAAACCTGGAGCTTCAGATGTCTGTGCCACACGATCATGCCGTCAATGCAGTCTCGCAACACTTGTCGTACGAAGAGTTGGTTGGCTTACTGGAATCGATATTTCTAAGGCATGGCACAAGCCCCGAGGTTGCCCGGGTGCTGGCGCAAAACTGTGCGGGCGCCGAACGCGATGGTGCCCACAGCCATGGCGTGTTCCGGATGCCCGGCTATGTCTCGACGCTCAACAGCGGTTGGGTCAATGGCAAGGCCGTTCCAGTGGTCGAGGATGTGGCCTCGGGTTTTGTCCGGGTGGATGCCGGCAACGGCTTCGCCCAACCGGCGTTGGCTGCAGGCCGCGAACTGTTGGTGGCGAAAGCCCGCAGCGCCGGCATCGCGGTCATGGCGATCCGCAACTCCCATCATTTCGCGGCACTTTGGCCAGACGTCGAACCCTTTGCCTATGAAGGTCTGGTGGCGCTGAGTGTGGTCAACAGCATGACCTGCGTGGTGCCGCACGGTGCTGATCGCCCGCTGTTTGGCACCAACCCGATTGCTTTCGCGGCGCCACGCGCGGGTGCAGACCCGATCGTGTTCGACCTGGCCACYAGCGCCATCGCCCATGGCGACGTGCAGATCGCTGCGCGCAAGGGCGAGCGTCTGCCACCCGGCATGGGTGTCGACAGCCTGGGCCAGCCAACGCAGGACCCGAAAGCGATTCTGGAGGGCGGCGCATTGCTGCCGTTCGGCGGGCACAAGGGGTCGGCGTTGTCGATGATGGTCGAACTGCTGGCGGCGGCGTTGACCGGTGGCAACTTCTCGTTCGAGTTCGACTGGTCGAATCATCCCGGGGCGAAAACCCCGTGGACCGGCCAGTTACTGATTGTGATCGACCCGAGCAAAGCCGCCGGGCAGAACTTCGCCGAACGCAGTGAAGAACTGGTCAGGCAGATGCATGCTGTGGGACTGCGGCGTTTGCCGGGTGACCGACGTCATCGCGAGCGGGCCAAGTCGTTGGCCGGGGGCATCGCGCTCGATGCGCAGACCCTGGCGCAATTGCGCGAACTGGCGGGTAATTGAGAGCCATGACGTAACCTGTAGCAGCTGGCGCAGCCTGCGTTCGGCTGCGCAGCAGTCGTAAGTCCTACTTGCACGGTCTGTCTGACATACCGCATGACCAGATTTTACGACTGCTTCGCAGCCGAACGCAGGCTGCGCCAGCTGCTACGGATTATGCGTTGTACCCGGAAGCTCCTAACTGGCTGGCATTAGGCCCATGGCTCGCCTTTGTTATTTCAGCGCCGCCCCAGCAGCAACCCGACCACCAGACCGAACCCGGCCGAGATCGCAACGGTTTGCCAAGGGTGACCGCCGATGTAGGTTTCGGTCGCCTCGACCACTGGCCGGGTCCGTTCACGCACACTGGAGACAGAATCGCGTGCCTGCCGCAGTTTCAGCGCGACTTGTTCGCGCAGGTTCTCAGCTTCCTCACCGACCAGCGAGGCACTGCTTTTGAGCAGTTTCTCCGATTCTTCGATCAACGCTTGAAGCTCGCTGAAGACTTGATCCTTGATTTGCTCGTCGTTTGCTTGCACCGGGGTTTTTCGGGCCATCAGGTGACTCCTTGCAGGTTAAGGGACAGTGATCAATGGAGTGTAGGCGCGGCGGAAAAGTTGCAGGTTTTTTGCCCTGAAAATCAACGCCAATGGAAAATCTGCCTCTGGAGATTTCCACCTACAGTGTAAGATGTTGCCTATTTTATGCAGCAGGTAACTCCCATGAGCTTCAATCTGGCCGACAAGCCCCTTGCCGAGCGCGCTGCGCTTGAAGATGAAAAGTCCCGTCTGTTCGATCTCTGGCAGAGCAACCTGGGTAAATCCAAAGGCGAAGCAGCACGCTTGTTCGGCGAGCGCTCCAAGCGTAAGGGCAAATGGGCCGAGTGGGTGCGCTCTGAACTGGATGCCATGTCACCGCCGGAATACGCGAATATGGTCCGCAGCGAAGTCAATCGCTTGATGGCCGCCAAGTAGACGCTTGTAAAAAGCTCGCTACGATCGCTTCACGCACTTTCAGCAACAGCGGATCGAGCTGGTTGTTGGTTCGCCAGCCCAGTTCGATCGGGTAGCGCGGCAATGCCAGCGGGCAGGGCAGCACGGTCAACCCGCTGAGTGCCGCGATGCTCTGCGCCGCATGGGCCGGAATGGTCGCCACGGCCCGGCTACTCTTGAGCAAGAACGGCAACGCGGCAAAATGCGTGGTTGACGCACACACCCGGCGACTCAATCCCAGCCCCGCCAAACCCTCATCGGTAATGCCGATAAACCCTCCAGACGACACCAGAATGTGCTCGCGAGCGACAAACTCGTCGAGGCCTATTTCCTGTTGTCCGTCGGCCAGGCTATCGGGGTCGACCAGGCACTGATAGCCCCCTTCACCCAGCACCTGACGGCTGAGCAAGCGTTCGGCAAAACCGCCGGCGGTGATCGCCAGGTCAATGCTGCGCTCCATCAAGGCCTGAGCCACGATCTGGCTGTGGGTCTGACGAAAGATCAGCCGCAGCTTTGGCGCGCGCTGGGCGATTTCCTCGATCAATCGCCGGCCATAGGCAATCTCGAAATCATCCGATAAACCGACAATCACTGAACGACCTTCGTACTGGTTGGCCGCCGGATCGACCATCGCCAGGCTTTGTCGGCACTTGTTCAGCGCGTCGCTGACGACCGGTTTCAATTGATTGGCGCGCAATGTCGGCGCCAGACCGCGACCGGTGCGCACAAACAATTGATCGGCGTAGACGTCGCGCAGTCGGCGCAGTGCTGCACTCACGGCGGATTGCGTAACACCTAAACGCAGGGCGGCGCGGCTGGCGCTGGACTCGTCGTGCAGCGCTTCGAAGACTTTGAGCAAGTTGAGGTCGATGTCGGCGATATTCATTTGGCTCATATCTTTCAGCAGTGAACGGGGCTTTATTCATGATCGGCGGTGGCCGGAGAATGAGCAATACCTCAATGCTCAGGGAGTTACCGCGATGCCAAAGTCCATTGTTGCTGCACTGCAAATCGGTTCGTTGCCAGGCGGCAAGGGCGAGACCCTGGAACAGATTCTTTCTTATGAACAGGCGATCATCGAGTCTGGCGCCGGGCTGGTGGTCATGCCCGAGGCGTTGCTCGGCGGTTACCCCAAGGGCGAAGGCTTCGGCACGCAGTTGGGTTATCGCTTGCCGGAAGGGCGTGAGGCGTTTGCGCGCTATTTCGCCAATGCCATCGATGTGCCGGGTGCTGAAACCGAAGCCTTGGCGGGTTTATCTGCGCGAACCGGGGCGAATCTGGTGCTAGGCGTGATCGAGCGTTCAGGCAGCACCTTGTACTGCACCGCGTTGTTCTTTGA
>NZ_JBFTLU010000053.1:0-15112 GCF_056396605.1 Pseudomonas sp. 05T35 | reverse complement strand
CTCAAAGGCACGGCACAACCCTGTAGCTGGCGGTCGAGACCGAAGGGAAATACCACATGAAGTCGCGGGAAACGGAAACACGCGCGCTGCTGATCCTGCTTGGGGTTTCAGCGCTACTCCTGTTATTGGGACTGGGCACACGGGAACTTTGGGGCCCGGAAACCCGTTGGGCGAATATCACGCTGCAGATGCTGCAAAGCGGTAACTACTTCGACCCGTACCTCATGGGCGGCTCCTATTACGACAAACCACTGCCCTCCTACTGGTTGATTACCGCCACCACCTGGTTTACAGGAGGCCTGGGGCACTGGTCCTTGCGCCTGTCTTCGGTGATTGCCGCCTGGCTGAGTGTCTGGCTGGTCTACCTGATCGGCGAACAGCTGTTTCGCAAAGGCACCGGGCTGATCGCCGGATGGATGCTGGCAACCACCTTCTATTTCGTCTTTTGGGCCCGAGTCGCGACGGCTGACATTCTGACCGTCTGCGGTGTGCTGGCAGCAATCTGGTGGTATTGGCGCGGCCCGGACGACACGCGACTCGGGCGCTACTGCGTGTTCTTCCTGCTGCTGTCCGTGACCTCGCTGTTCAAAGGCCTGATCGGCTTTATCCTGCCCGGCCTGGTGCTGTTGCCGCATCTGCTGCAGGAAGGCCGCTGGAAACGTCACCTCAACCTGCGCCTGTGCGTCGCCCTGCTGGTTGCCGGCCTGGTCTATGCAGTGCCGTTCGTGTTGTCGAATATCTACGGCGCACCCACCTCCGCCCAGAGCGGTCTGGGACTGGTCTTCCGGGAAAACGTGGTGCGGTTTTTCCAGCCGTTCGACCACATCGGCCCCATTTACACCTACCTGATCTACTTGCCGGTTTATACCCTGCCATGGGCACCGTACTGGGTGCTTGGGCTGTGGGTCGCGGCCCGTAACTGGCGCACACTCGAACCCAATGCCCGTTGGTTGATCTGGGGTCTGGGCCTGCTGTTCCTGTTCTTCACCGCCAGCGGTAGTCGACGCAGTTATTACGTGTTGCCGCTGGTGCCATTTGCCCAACTGTTGGCGGCCTGGTGGGTCACCCGACACATGGAAGAACGGCGCGCTGCCGGCAAAGCCGAAGGACGCGGCCTGAAGATCGGCTTTGGCGTCACGACGGCCCTGCTTTTGCTGATCCTCGGGATTATCGTGCCCTGGAGCAACACCGGTGGCGGCGTCGTGCAATTCGGCAAAGACGTCAAGGCTCAGGCCAGCCTGATCGCGCCATGGAATCAATGGCGGATGGTGATGGTCGATGTCGACAACAAAGTCCCGATGTACCTGCAAAACGACGGGGCGCCTTTCTACTATGTGCCCGAAAACAAGGACTTCCCTCGTGAAGGCACCACCGCACAGTTCATGGCATGGCTGGAAAAAACCAGCGGCCAGCAGTGGGACCCGCAGCGCACCATCATTGTCGCGCACTACAAACGTGGCGATCAGCTGCCGCTGAACTACCTGAGCGTCGACCATCAGGCCGTCGTCACACAGCCAGACAACGGTGAACGGCTGCTGCATCCGCGCTCGGACGCCAGCGTCGCCTTCATCCCCAACGCCCCCGCCCAATGAAAAATGAGCGAGAGGCCCATCGGGCCTCTCGCTCCCTCCCGACACGGCTCACGTGAAATCAGTGAGCCCGTCGACGATAGTGTTTGAATTCAAACCACTCTGTCCTTCAAACTCCCTCCTTAGCGCCTCAATCTAAATACAAACGACATTGATTAACGACTTGTTTGACGTTTTTTTCACATATCCCGCACTACATTGCCGCCACCAAAACCCATGCGAATGATTCGCATTGTTCTGGGCGAGCTGCAGGGATTGCGGGAATCGAACGACAGGCTTGCCCACCTGATTCTTAATAAACTGCAGGAGCTGCTAACAAGATGAATCACCGTCGCCCTTCGTTTCTGAAAACCGCGCTGCTCGCCACCGCTCTTATGGGTGCTGGCCATGTCTTTGCTGCGCCAAGCAGCGACGGCATCGTGGTCTATAACGCGCAGCATGAGACCCTGACCAAGGCCTGGGTCGAAGGTTTTACCCATGAAACAKGGATCAAGGTCACGCTGCGCAACGGCGATGACAGCGAGATGGGCAATCAGCTCGTGCAAGAAGGTGCGGCCTCCCCGGCAGACGTGTTCCTGACCGAGAACTCCCCGGCCATGGTGCTGGTGGATAACGCCGGGCTGTTTACCCCTGTTGCGCCGTCGACCCTGGAACAAATCGGCTCGGCCTATCGCCCGGCCCATGGCAAATGGGTGGGCATCGCTGCTCGTTCGACCGTGTTTGTCTACAACAAAAGCAAACTGGCCGAAGCCGATCTGCCGAAGTCGCTGATGGACCTGGCCTCCCCAAGCTGGAAAGGTCGTTGGGCCGGTTCGCCTGCCGGCGCCGATTTCCAGGCCATTGTCGCCGCCGTACTGGAACTCAAGGGTGAAGCCGCCACCCTGGAATGGCTGAAGGGCATGAAAGCCAACGCCACCGCCTACCGTGGCAACAGCGCTGTGCTCAAAGCCGTTAATGCCGGTCAGATCGAAGGTGGCGTGATCTACCATTACTACAGCTTCGTCGATCAGAGCAAAACCGGCGAAAACAGCAAGAACACCTCGCTGCACTACTTCAAGCACAAAGATCCGGGCGCGTTTGTCAGTCTCTCCGGTGGTGCTGTCCTGGCGTCCAGCAAACACCAGGAAGAAGCTCAGGCGTTCCTGAAGTGGATCACCGGTAAAGAAGGCCAGGCCATTCTGAAAAACGGCAACTCGTTTGAATACGCCGTAGGCCAGAAAGCCGAGTCGAACCCGAAACTGGTGCCGCTGGCGCAACTTGACGCGCCTGTGGTCGATGCCTCCAGGCTCAACAGCAAAAAAGTTGTCGAGCTGATGACTCAGGCGGGGTTGTTGTAATCCGATGTCCAAGCCAGTCGCGCTGCCAGAAGCTAGTAAAGTCGCCCAACTGACGACTCTGGCCTCCCCTCGTCAACACCCTCGCCGCGCCTCCGGGAGGCGTAGCGGTTCGTGGGTGGTGGCCATATCCATTCTGGTGTCGTTGCTGGCGCTGCTGCCGTTGGCGTTTGTCATCGGCATTTCCATCAAGACCGGCTGGGCGACTATCGCCGAGCTGGTCTTCAGGCCCCGAGTGGCTGAACTTTTGATCAACACCGTTCTACTGGTGGTGATCACGATTCCTTTATGTATCGCGCTTGGCGTGGCACTCGCCTGGTTGACCGAACGCACCGACTTGCCGGGCCGCCGCCTCTGGTCGGTGCTGGCAACGGCGCCGATTGCGGTGCCGGCCTTTGTCCACAGCTATGCCTGGGTCAGCCTTGTACCACCGATTCACGGGTTGTTTGCCGGGGTACTGGTTTCGGTCATCGCCTACTTCCCGTTCCTCTATCTGCCAGTCGCCGCCACCCTGCGACGTCTTGATCCGGCCATCGAAGATGTCTCCGAATCGCTGGGCCTGAAGCCCTGGGCGGTGTTTTTCCGGGTCGTGCTGCCGCAACTGCGCCTGGCCATCTGTGGCGGTGCCTTGCTGGTCGGCCTGCACTTGCTGGCCGAATACGGCTTGTACGCGATGATTCGCTTCGACACCTTCACCACAGCGATCTTCGACCAGTTCCAGTCGAGCTTCAACGGCCCGGCGGCGAACATGCTGGCCGGGGTGCTGGCGCTGTGCTGCCTGCTGATGCTGACCGCTGAATCTGCATCACGTGGCCACGCCCGTTACGCCCGTGTCGGTTCCGGCAGTGCGCGCCTGCAACGCACCCAGCGGCTGACACGCAACACCAAAGCCGCAGCATTGTTGCTGCCAATCATCACCAGCGTGCTGGCCCTCGGCGTGCCGCTGATTACCTTGGCCCAATGGTTGATTGCCGGTGGCGCAGACGTCTGGCGGATGGCGGAAATTCTCCCGGCATTGAAGCAGACCCTCGTTCTGGCCAGCGTCGGCGCGGTCATCACCACCTGCGCGGCAGTTCCGGTGGCCTGGTTGTCGATACGCTCGCCAGGGCGTCTGCATCGCATCCTGGAAAGCTGCAACTACATCACCAGTTCATTGCCGGGAATCGTCGTGGCGCTGGCACTGGTGACCGTCACCATCAGCTTTGCCCGGCCGATTTACCAGACCACCATCACGGTGCTGCTGGCGTACCTGCTGATGTTCTTGCCACGCGCGCTGGTCAGTTTGCGCGCCGGTATTGCCCAGGCACCGGTAGAGCTGGAAAATATCGCCCGCAGCCTGGGCCGTTCACCGAGCCAGGCGCTCTGGCTGATTACCATGCGCCTGGCCGCACCGGGGGCAGCCGCCGGCGCAGCGCTAGTGTTTCTGGCAATCACCAATGAACTGACCGCGACCCTGCTGCTCTCGCCAAGTGGCACCCGCACCCTGGCCACCGGTTTTTGGGCCATGACCAGCGAAATCGACTATGCAGCAGCGGCACCTTACGCGCTGATCATGATTTTGCTGTCGCTTCCGTTGACCGCGCTTCTCTATCATCAATCCAAACGCACGGCAGGCCGATGAACGCTCTCGAACTGAACTCCATCTACAAAACCTTCGGCGCCCTGCCTGCCCTGGACAACGTCAGCCTGTCAGTGCCTGCGGGCAGCCGCACGGCCATCGTCGGCCCTTCCGGCTCAGGCAAGACCACCTTGCTGCGGATGATTGCCGGGTTCGAGTTTCCCGATTCGGGCAGCATCTTGCTCAACGGCCAGACGCTGGTCGACGGCTCGACCGAAGTCCCCGCGCATCAGCGCATGATTGGTTATGTGCCGCAGGACGGTGCACTGTTCCCACACATGACGGTGGCCGGCAACATTGCCTTTGGACTGTCGGGTGATGCCGCCTTGAAACAAGAGCGCGTCGCCGAGTTGATGGACATGGTGGCGCTGGATGCACGCATGAGCCAGCGCTGGCCGCACGAGCTTTCCGGCGGTCAGCAGCAACGGGTCGCCCTGGCCCGCGCCTTGGCGCAACGGCCTCGGCTGATGCTGCTGGATGAACCCTTCTCGGCACTGGACACCGGCCTGCGGGCGTCCATGCGCAAGATGGTTGCCAAACTTCTCTCAGACACCGGCGTGACCACCATCCTGGTGACCCATGATCAGTCCGAGGCGTTGTCATTTGCCGATCAACTGGCCGTGATGCGTCAGGGCCGACTGGTGCAAACCGGGCACCCGATGGATCTGTACCTGCATCCTCAAGATGAAGAAACCGCGCTGTTCCTCGGGGATGCCGTGGTCATGCCGGCGCGGATCGAAAATGGCTACGCGATCTGCGACCTGGGCCGGGTTCATGTCAGCAGTACCTCGGCAAACGGCGCAACGCAGATCATGTTGCGACCCGAGCAGTTGCAGATTTCCAGTCAGCCCGCGGACCTGGAACAGGTGGATGGTTGCATCGGGGTGGTGACCGATCGCGACTTTGGCGGCAATACCTGCACCTTGACGGTGGAACTGAAGGTCCCCTCACCGGCTACGGATGGACAGTCAGCGAGCCGCTCGCTACTGGTTCGCAGTTCCGGGGTGCATGCACCAGCCGCTGGCAGCCTGGTACACATTTCGACCCTGGGTAACGCGCACGTATTGACCGAACCTGTTCGCCGCCAGGCGGTTACGACGCCATAGCCTGGAGCTTGACGCAAGCTCGGGTTGAAGTAGTCTTGGTTGGGTCCTTTGCTATCACTTTTTAGTGATGTGCGAGCCAAGTGGTGGTTTTCTTTGCGGCGCCTGAAAAATGGCAATAACTGCCAGAAAGGACTGTAAGCATTGAAAAACCCTGAACATTCGCTGTAAAGGTTACAGTTAAACATTCCCGACACCGGTTTTTCATGTCCCTTTCACATTTTCGAGATTACCCTCTGCGCATCCGGAGCGATGCCTTTGGGTCGCTCAAACTGCAGAACGACAAAATAAAAGTCAATTAGTGCACTTTCCCTAAAAGATTGGTTAACTGATTGATATACTTTTCATTTTTTCGTCTACGCTGTCACGGACGTCGCTTCGAAGCACCGCTTCGAGCTGATTCGCAGGTTGTGACCGCTGATTTGCCGCCTTCCAGGGCTGTTGACATATCCAAACCCGAGGTCCACATGAATCAGGCTTTTCTCCCCTTCTCTCGCCCAAGCATCGGTGATGAGGAAATCGCCGCTGTCGAGCAGGTGTTGCGCTCCGGCTGGATCACCACCGGGCCGAAGAACCAGGAGCTGGAGGAGCAATTCGCACAGTACACGGGTTGTCAGCACGCCGTAGCCCTGTCCTCGGCCACCGGCGGCATGCACATCACGCTACTGGCGCTGGGTATCGGCCCTGGCGATGAAGTGATCACACCGTCGCAGACCTGGGTCTCGACCGCCAACATGATCTGCCTGTTGGGTGCTACCCCGGTATTCGTCGACGTCGACCGCGACACCCTGATGACCGATGTCCAGGCCATCGAAGCCGCCATTACCCCGCGCACCAAAGCCATTATCCCGGTGCACTACGCCGGCGCCGCGTTCGATCTCGACCCGCTCTACGCGCTGGCAGACAAACACGGTATCGCCGTCATCGAAGACGCCGCCCATGCTGCCGGTACCCGTTACCGTGGCCGCGCCATTGGCGCTCAGGGCACCGCGATCTTCTCGTTCCACGCGATCAAGAACATGACCTGCGCCGAAGGCGCAATGTTCGTCAGCGACAATCAGGCGCTGGCCGATCGAGTGCGCATGCTCAAGTTTCATGGCCTCGGCGTAGACGCCTATGATCGCCTGACCCACGGCCGTAAACCTCAGGCCATGGTCATCGAGCCGGGCTTCAAGTACAACCTGGCCGACATCAACGCAGCCATTGCACTGGTGCAGTTGCAGCGCCTCGACGAGATCAACGCCAAGCGCACCGCATTGGCGCAGACCTATCTGCAACGCCTCGAAGGCCTGCCGGTACAACCGCTGAGTGTGCCGAGCTACCCGCAACAACACGCCTGGCACCTGTTTATCCTGCGCATCGACGCCGAGCGTTGCGGGATGGATCGCGAGGCGTTCATGAAGGCCCTGCAAGAACAGAATATCGGTACGGGTATTCACTTTGTGGCCACCCACCTGCACACTTACTACCGCCAGCGATTCCCGGGCATTCATTTGCCCAACACCGAATGGAACTCGGCACGACTGTGCTCGATCCCGCTGTTCCCCGACATGACTACCGACGATGTCGAACGCGTCGTTGGCGCCATTGAAAACATTCTGGACTGAAGCCTTTGAAGCCATATCCAATTAACTGCGTGTCGATCGTTATCCCGGTCTACAACGAAGAAGAAAGCTTGCCTGAATTGCTGCGCCGGACCGAAGCGGCCTGTCAGCTACTCAAACACGAGTACGAAATCGTCCTGGTCGACGACGGCAGCCGCGACAATTCGGCGCAAATTCTCGAAGAAGCCGCCGAGCGTGAAGGCAGCCAGGTCGTCGCGGTCATTCTCAATCGCAACTACGGCCAGCACGCGGCAATCATGGCCGGTTTCGAACATTGCAAAGGCGATGTGGTCATTACCCTCGACGCCGACCTGCAGAACCCGCCGGAAGAAATCCCCCGTCTGGTGGAACAGGCCGAACTGGGCTACGACGTGGTTGCCACCGTGCGCAACAATCGCCAGGACTCGGCCCTGCGCCGCTGGCCGTCGAAACTGATCAACCTGGCCGTGCAACGTTCCACCGGTGTCGCCATGAGCGATTACGGCTGCATGCTGCGCGCCTACCGCCGCACCATCGTCGACGCCATGCTGGCCTGCCGCGAACGCAGCACCTTCATCCCGATCCTGGCCAACAGCTTCGCCCGCCACACCACCGAGATTCTGGTGCAGCACGCCGAGCGCGAGCATGGCGAGTCGAAGTACAGCCCGATGCGCCTGATCAGCCTGATGTTCGATCTGCTGACCTGCATGACCACTACCCCGCTGCGACTGCTGAGCATCATCGGTTTCAGCCTGGCGGCGCTGGGCATGTTGTTTGCCTTCCTGCTGATCTTCCTGCGCCTGATCTTCGGCGCCAGCTGGGCGGGTGGTGGCACCTTCGTACTGTTCGCCGTACTCTTTGTGTTCACTGGCGGCCAATTCATCGGCATGGGCCTTCTGGGTGAGTACCTGGGCCGCATGTACAGCGATGTCCGCGCCCGTCCGCGGTTCTTTATCGAAAAAATCCTACGTAACAAACCCGCTAGTCCTGCTCCCGTTGCCACTGTCGACGGTCTGCCTTCCACCACTACTGATCAGGTTTCGCCATGAGTTCAAAAGCTGTTGTTTTCGCCTATCACGATATTGGCTGTGCAGGTATCGAAGCACTGCTAAACGCAGGTTTCGAGATTGCTGCCGTGTTTACCCACGCCGACGATCCGAAGGAAAACACCTTCTACGGCTCGGTCGCTCAGCTGTGCGCCCGCAAAGGCATTCCTGTGCATGCACCGGAAGACGTCAACCACCCACTGTGGATCGAGCGCATCGCCAAACTGAACCCGGACTACCTGTTCTCGTTCTACTACCGCAACCTGTTGGGTGAGCAACTGCTGGCTACCGCCCGCAAAGGCGCGTTCAACCTGCACGGCTCGTTGCTGCCAACCTACCGCGGCCGCGCTCCAGCGAACTGGGTACTGGTCAACGGCGAAACCGAAACCGGCGTGACCCTGCACCGCATGGTCAAGCGTGCCGACGCTGGCGCAATCATTGCCCAGCAACGCGTCGCGATCGAGCGCGCCGACACCGCACTGACCCTGCACGGCAAGCTGCGTGAAGCCGCTTCCAACCTGCTGCGTGACACCCTGCCATTGCTGGCTCAGGGCAAAATCACCGAAACCGCCCAGGACGAATCCAAGGCCACTGTTTACGGTCGTCGTACCGCGGCAGACGGCAAACTGGTCTGGAAGAAGCCGGCTGAAGAGCTGTTCAACCTGGTTCGCGCCGTGACCCAGCCTTACCCGGGTGCTTTCTGCGCCGTGGGCGAGCACAAACTGATTGTCTGGAGCGCTGAAGTCGTCAAGGGCAACGAAGGCCTGGCTCCAGGCCGCGTGATCAGCGTCGATCCGCTGCGTATCGCTTGCGGCGAAGACTCCCTGGTTATCACTTCCGGCCAGCGTAACGAAAGCGGCCTGTACCTGAGCGGCCCGCAACTGGCCAACGAACTGGGTCTGGTCGACGGTTCCGTACTGCGTGGCGCTGAATCGGGCCGTGCCCCGCGTCGTACCCGCGTACTGATCCTCGGCGTCAACGGCTTCATCGGTAACCACCTGTCCGAGCGCCTGCTGCGTGACGACAAGTACGACGTCTATGGTCTGGACATCGGTTCCGACGCTATCGAGCGTCTGCGCAGCCACCCGAACTTCCACTTCGTCGAAGGCGATATCAGCATTCACTCCGAGTGGATCGAATATCACATCAAGAAGTGCGACGTGGTTCTGCCGCTGGTGGCCATCGCCACTCCAATCGAATACACCCGCAACCCGCTGCGCGTATTCGAACTGGACTTCGAAGAGAACCTGAAACTGGTTCGCTACTGCGTGAAGTACAACAAGCGCGTGATCTTCCCGTCGACCTCCGAAGTCTACGGCATGTGCCAGGACAAGAACTTCGACGAAGACACCTCGAACCTGATCGTTGGTCCGATCAACAAGCAACGCTGGATCTACTCGGTCTCCAAGCAACTGCTGGACCGCGTGATCTGGGCCTACGGCGCCAAAGGCCTGAACTTCACCCTGTTCCGTCCGTTCAACTGGATGGGTCCACGCCTGGACCGTCTGGACTCGGCCCGTATCGGCAGCTCCCGTGCCATCACCCAGCTGATCCTGAACCTGGTGGAAGGCACCCCGATCCGTCTGTTCGACGGCGGCGAGCAGAAGCGCTGCTTCACTGACATCGCCGACGGCATCGAAGCCCTGGCCCGTATCGTTGATAACGAAAATGACGCGTGCAACGGTCAAGTCATCAACATCGGTAACCCGGACAACGAAGCCAGCATCCGTCAGCTGGGCGAAGAACTGCTGCGTCAGTTCGAAGCTCACCCACTGCGCGCCAACTTCCCTCCGTTCGCCGGTTTCCGCGACGTAGAGAGCAAGGCGTTCTACGGCGCTGGCTACCAGGACGTGGAACACCGCAAGCCAAGCATCGAAAACGCCAAGCGCCTGCTGAACTGGGAGCCAACCGTTGAGATGAGCGAAACCATCGGTAACACGCTGGACTTCTTCCTGCGCGAAGCCATGCTCGAAATCGCGGACAAGCGCTGATGCAGGCAGGTCTTCGGATCGATGTCGACACCTACCGAGGTACCCGTGAGGGGGTACCCCGGTTGTTGGAGATGCTCGATGAAGCACAAGTCAAGGCGACGTTTTTCTTCAGCGTTGGTCCGGACAACATGGGGCGCCATTTATGGCGCCTCATCCGTCCGCAGTTCCTCTGGAAAATGCTCCGCTCCAATGCCGCAGGTCTGTACGGCTGGGACATCTTGCTGGCCGGCACCGCCTGGCCAGGCAAGCCCATCGGTCGTGACCTGGGGCACCTGATGCGCCAGACCCTCGCGGCTGGCCATGAAGTAGGGTTGCACGCCTGGGATCACCACGGCTGGCAAGCCAACGCAGGGCGCTGGAGCGATGCCGAGCTGATCGAGCAGATTCGCCGGGGCGTAGATACCCTCAGCGATATTATCGGGCAGCGCGTCGACTGTTCAGCGGCCGCCGGCTGGCGTGCCGATGAGCGGGTCATCGAAGCCAAGCAGCATTTTGGCTTTCGTTACAACAGCGACTGTCGCGGACAAAGCCTGTTCCAGCCTCGGCTGGCAGACGGCAGCCTCGGCACGCCACAAATTCCGGTCGACTTGCCAACCTTCGATGAAGTGGTGGGTCCCGTCGTAGCAGCCAATGAGTTCAACTCATACATTCTTGACCGATTCAGCCCCTCGAAGCTGAACGTATATACGATACATGCGGAGGTAGAAGGGATTCTGATGGCAAACGATTTCCGTCAACTGCTGGTTGATGCGCGTCAGCGTGACATCCAGTTCCAGCCGCTGGGTAACCTCTTGCCCGCCCAACCGACAACCCTGCCTCAGGGGCGCGTAATACGTGGCGCCCTCGAAGGCCGAGAAGGATGGTTGGGAGTGCAAGGCGCATGACCAAACGCTGGGCTTTGCCGTTACTGCTTATCGCTTTCGGTCTGGTCTATCTGTTGCCGCTGGGCACGCATGGTCTGTGGATTCCGGATGAAACCCGCTACGCCCAGGTCAGTCAGGAAATGCTCCTGAGTGGCAACTGGGTGTCGCCGCATTTCAYGGGCCTGCGTTATTTCGAGAAACCAATTGCCGGTTACTGGATGATCGCCATCGGCCAGGCCGTGTTCGGCGAGAACCTGTTCGGGGTGCGTGTTGCATCGGCACTCGCGACCGGTTTGAGCATCCTGCTGACCTACCTGATCGCACGCAGGCTCTGGAACGATCCGCGTAAAAGCATCGCCAGCGCATTGCTCTACATGAGTTTCGCTGTGGTCGCCGGTCAAGGCGGCTATTCCAACCTCGACCCGCAATTCACGTTCTGGGTCGACCTGAGCCTGGTAGCCTTGTGGTTCGCACTGGACAGCAGCAGTCGCAATGCGCGGTTGATCAGCTGGGCAACCCTGGGGCTGGCCTGCGGCATGGGCTTCCTGACCAAGGGGTTCCTGGCCTGGTTGCTGCCGGTATTGATCGCCCTGCCCTACATGATCTGGCAAAAACGCTGGCGTGAACTGTTGGCCTACGGCCCGATGGCTATCGTGGTCGCGATTGTCGTCAGCCTGCCGTGGGTCCTGGCCGTGCATGCGCAGGAACCCGATTACTGGCGTTTCTTCTTCTGGCACGAGCACATTCGCCGCTTTGCCGGTGACGACGCGCAGCACGCAGCGCCGTGGTGGTTCTACCTGCCGATGCTGGTAGCGTTCAGCCTGCCGTGGGCAGCCTTCCTGCCGTCGGCGCTCAAGCAAGCCTGGCAAACCAGGCGTCAGGCAAGCACCGGCTTCCTGCTGTTGTGGCTGGTCCTGCCGCTGGCGTTTTTCAGCCTGAGCAAAGGCAAGTTGCCGACCTACATCCTGCCGTGCCTGCTACCTCTGGCACTGTTGATGGGCAATGCACTGATTGACCGACTGAACCTGGGACAAAGCCGGCTGTTCAAGATCAACGGCCTGCTGAACCTGGTCATCGGTCTGACCACCTTGCTGGCGATGGTTTACCTGCAACTGAAAAAACCCGTATATGTCGATGAAATGCACAGCCTGGTGCTGGTGTTCATTGTGCTCATGGGCTGGATCCTGTCCAACCTGCTGCTGGTGGTTCGACCGTTGAGCGCATGGGCTGCGCCGGCAATCGGCAGCTGGTTGCTGATCGCCATCCTGCCGGCTGCATTGCCGCACTCGGTGGTCTACAACAAGATGCCCGACCAGTTTGTCCTCCAGCACATTGACGAACTCAGCCAGACCAAAAGCCTGCTGAGCAATGACCTGGGAGCGGCCTCCGCGCTGGCCTGGCGTCTGCAACGCCCTGAAGTGGCGTTGTACAACACCATCGGTGAAGTAAAATACGGCCTGGACTACCCGGACGCCGCGGCGCGTCGGGTCGATACCGACCACGTGCAACAGTGGATGAGCGAAGCCCGCAAGACCGGCCCGGTAGGTGTCGTCATGCGCGTCAAGGGTGATGATGAAGTCCACGAACTCGACCTGCTGCCCAAGGATGGCAAGCATTACGAGCAAGGCAACATGGTCATTCTGATCATTCCACAGAGCGCGCCATGACCCTGATTCTGCTGTTGTCCGCCTGTCTGCTGACCTGCATGGGCCAGATCGCCCAGAAATACGCCGTGGAAAGCTGGCGCGGCAAGGACTCCGGCTGGGGCGAGAAACTGCTCTCGCCGTGGTTATGGCTGGCGCTGGCGTGCCTGGGCTTTGGCTTGCTGGTGTGGCTGCTGGTGCTGCAGCGCCTGGAAGTCGGTATCGCCTATCCGATGCTCAGCCTCAACTTTGTGCTGATCACCCTGGCCGCCCACTTCGTCTTCCACGAAACCATCGATCGTCGTCACTGGATCGGCGTTGCGCTGATCATCGCCGGCGTCGTTCTGCTCGGGAGGCACGCATGAGCCTTCGTCGCGGAATCAGCTTTGCCATGGGCAGCGTCGCGCTGGTCAGTGCCGCGCAGTTGGGCATGCGCTGGAGCATGAGCCATTTGCCACTGCCCGATCAGTGGCTGCAGGCCCTGAGCAACGGTAGCATCGACCTGCTCCCGATCGGCGTGGTACTGGCGTCGATCTGCGCTTACGCCCTGTCCATGCTGTGCTGGCTCGTCGCTCTGCGCGATCTGCCGCTGGGCCGGGCCTACTCGCTGTTGAGTATCAGCTATGCACTGGTGTATCTATTGGCCGCCAGCCTGCCGCTGTTCAACGAAAATTTCAGTCTTTCCAAAACACTCGGGGTGGCCTTGGTCATCCTCGGTGTCATCACTATCAACTCTCGAACTGCTCGCGCCACAGAAGTCAGGAATGCCTCATGAAAATCAGTGTAATTGGTAGCGGTTATGTCGGTCTGGTGCAGGCAACTGTCCTGGCTGAAGTCGGCCATGATGTCGTCTGCATGGACGTCGACCAGAACAAGATCAAAATGCTGCAGAAAGGCCACGTCACTATCTTTGAACCAGGGCTGGAGAGCATGGTCAAGGAGAACCTGGAGAGCGGGCGCCTGCACTTCACCAGCGACGAGAAAATGGCCATCGAGCACGGCCAGGTCCTGTTCATCGCTGTCGGCACACCGTCGGACGAGGACGGCTCGGCCGACCTGAAATATGTCCTGTCCGTGGGTGACGCGGTTGCGCGCCATCGGGTCGAGCCGCTGATCCTCGTGGAAAAGTCCACTGTTCCAGTCGGCACCGGCGATACCCTGCGCGCGCACATTGAAGAAGTCCTGAAGAAAGCCGGACGCACCCTGGAGTTCGATATCGTCTCCAACCCGGAATTCCTCAAGGAAGGCTCGGCCGTCAGTGACTGCCGCCGTCCTGACCGCATCGTCATCGGTTGCGAGCGTGAAGAAGTCCGTGAAGTGATGCGCGACCTCTACGCTCCCTTCAACCGCAACCATGACCGCATCATGTTCATGGACCTGCGCAGCGCCGAGCTGACCAAGTACGCGGCCAACTGCATGCTCGCGACCAAAATCAGCTTTATCAACCAGATCGCCGAACTGGCCGAACACCTGGGTGCGGATATCGAAGCCGTGCGCATGGGCATCGGTGCAGACCAGCGCATCGGCTACCACTTCATCTACCCTGGCTGCGGCTATGGCGGTTCGTGCTTCCCGAAAGACATGCGCGCGTTGATCCACAGCGCCCAGGAAGCCAATTGCTCCAGCGACCTGCTGCAAGCGGTCGAAGCCATCAACCAGCGGCAGAAACACAAGCTGTTCGAACGCATCAACGCGTTCTACAAAGGTGAGCTGAAAGGCAAGACCTTCGCCCTCTGGGGCCTGGCGTTCAAACCCAACACCGACGACATGCGCGACGCGCCAAGCCGGGTGCTGATGGAAGCCTTGTGGGCTGCCGGCGCACACGTGCGGGCCTTCGACCCTGAAGCCATGCAGGAAACCCAACGCCTGTACCCGGATCAACCGAACCTGTCGCTGATGGGCACGCCGGAATCCGCGCTGGTGGGCGCAGACGCGTTGATCGTTTGCACCGAATGGCAACAGTTCAAGGCGCCGGACTTCAAGTTGATCGAAGAGCGTCTCAAAGCTCCGGTGATCTTCGACGGTCGCAACCTCTACGACGCCGAACGTCTGGCACGTAAAGGCTTCAAGTACTTCCCGATGGGTCGTGGCGAGTCGCGCAACCTGCCAATCCCTCAGCAGCAGTGGCCAGCCTCTTCCGTCGTAGCCTAGGAGGCCCCGCGTGCACGCCAATCCATCGACAGGGATCCGTCAACAATCGTTAGGTCTGGGGCTATTGGCGCTGCTGCTGTTCTGCGCCGGGGTCTACCAGCAATCGGCGATCGGATTCGACACGCGGTTTGTACTGTTTGCCCAGGAAATGCTGCGCCATGGGCCGGGATTCTTCCCGACCACCTATGGCC
>NZ_JBFTLU010000052.1:0-20476 GCF_056396605.1 Pseudomonas sp. 05T35 | reverse complement strand
TCATTGGTGTCACGCTTGCCGCCACTGATGGTCAACACACCTTTTTCTACTTGCAGCTCCAGGTCTTCTTCCTGGAAACCAGCCGCCGCGATGACGATGCGGTATTCGTCGTCGCCATGTTTTTCGACGTTGTACGGTGGATAGGTGCTGCCTGGCTCATTGCGCAGCGCCGACTCGAACAGATCGTTGAAACGATCGAAGCCCACCGAGGAACGGAACAGTGGCGCCATGGAAAATGCAGTACTCATGATTCAAATCTCCTGAAAACAATCAGCAAGTTTTTTTGTCTCCGCGACCCGAATTCGGCATCGCGTAATCCTTAGATAAGGACCGCCGATTGCATTTCAAGAGATTATTTTGTGTTTTTTTCAACAACGGTTTCAGGCTGCTTCGCACGCCTGCAGACCTAGTAAGCGCGAGACCTGATCCAGTTCGGTTTCACGGCGCAGGACCGTGAACAGCTCCACCGCTTCGGGATAATTGCGGGTCAGCATCGCCAGCCACTGCTTCAAGCGACCCGGCGACTGGCGCGGTGTCATTTGCGCCTTGGCTTGCAGCCAGAAGTCCTGAATCAGCGGCAGCAGCTCGGCCCAGGTCATCTCGACCACCTCTTCGCCGGCCCGTGCAGCAGCGATTTGCCGCGCCAGGTCGGGGCGTGACACCAGGCCACGACCCAGCATGATGTCTTCCACGCCGCTGATTTCGCGGCAACGGCGCCAGTCTTCAACGCTCCAGATATCGCCGTTGGCGAACACCGGCACCTTGACTACTTCCTGCACCCGCGGGATCCATTCCCAATGCGCTGGCGGTTTGTAGCCGTCCGTCTTGGTCCGTGCGTGCACGACGATGTGCGCAGCACCGCCCTCTGCCAACGCGGTGGCACAGACCAGAGCGCCGTCGGGGCTGTCAAAACCCAAACGCATCTTGGCCGTCACCGGGATATGCGCCGGCACTGCACGGCGCACATGTTCGACGATTTCGTTGAGCAGTTCCGGCTCCTTGAGCAGTACCGCACCGCCACGCGACTTGTTCACGGTCTTCGCCGGGCAACCGAAGTTCAGATCGATCACCTCCGAGCCCAGCTCACAGGCCAGCGCCGCGTTTTCTGCCAGGCACACCGGATCGGAACCGAGCAATTGCACGCGCAACGGCACGCCTGAAGCGGTCTTGGCGCCGTTCAGCAGTTCAGGGCCGAATTTGTGGAAATAGGCAGGCGTGAGCAGTTGATCGTTGATCCGAATGAACTCGGTCACGCACCAATCGATACCGCCAACACGGGTCAACACGTCCCGCAGGATGTTGTCGACCAAC
Organism: Pseudomonas sp. 05T35; assembly: GCF_056396605.1. Classification (NCBI taxonomy): domain Bacteria; kingdom Pseudomonadati; phylum Pseudomonadota; class Gammaproteobacteria; order Pseudomonadales; family Pseudomonadaceae; genus Pseudomonas; species Pseudomonas sp. 05T35. The sequence goes on along the minus strand of NZ_JBFTLU010000052.1, from coordinate 19,165 downwards.
CCCTCCATGGGCGCCAAAGCAATTTGCATGGAAAACACTCAACGAAAAACGTGCGGCAGTTTACTGGATTACGCGAGGAATTCGCAGGACATCGCTGATCCCTTGTGGGAGCGAGCCTGCTCGCGATTCAGGCGGCGCGGTTTATCAAGTACACCGCGTTATCGTTCATCGCGAGCAGGCTCGCTCCCACATTGGATCAACGCCGGGCCGTAGCCTTCGATGAATTCCGCTGGCATGCGCCTCGGCTTGCCGCTGGACAGCTCGATGCAGACAAACGTGGTTTGTGCCCGCAGCAGTGTGGCGTTGTCGCTCGGGCGTTTCAGCTGGAAGTGCCGGGTCATCTTCAGGCGCTGATCCCAGTCGACGATCCAGGTCGCCAACTGCAACTCGTCACCTTCATAGGCGGCTGCCAGGTAATCGATCTCGTGGCGCACCACAGCCATCGCCCGGTCCAATCGCCGATATTCGGTCAGGTCCAGCCCTAGGCGCACGTCGTCTTCGGCGTGCACGATCAGCCCTGGCATATCCAGTTGATAGTGGGTGACGTCGAGTCGTGAGGCCTGGATACCCACATCCCGTTCGACTTTGCGGATAAACGCCGAACGCGCCTTGGGCGGCATGCGAACATGGCGGGCAAAACCGCGCAACACGGCGAGAATCCGTGCCGGTGCGGCGATACTGACCAATGTTTCTGTGCGCAAACCCAATTGAACGGCAAGCATCGCACTGGCGCCGCCCATGGAGTGGCCGATGACCGCTTGCAAGGGCGGCAGTTCTGCCGCTGCTTCGAGCATCGCCCGAGCAAAAAGCACCACATTGGCCTCGCGGCCAGGCGAGCGACCGTGAGCCGGACCATCCAGCGCGACCACGGTGTAGCCGGCGTCTACCAGCGCCGTGATCAGGCTGGCGAATTGTGTCGGCCGACCTTCCCAGCCGTGCATCAGCAGCACTGTCGGGCCCTGGCCCCAGCGCAACGCTGAAAGACCGAAGCGCAGGGTGATCCGCTCGGACTTCGCCAGCAGCGGCATTTCCCAATCACGCAAAGGCAGCTCGCGCGGCGTCATGAACACCGAACGCATCTTGCTCGCCACCCATTGCGGTGCAACCCAGCCCAAGGTGCCGTTAACGCCACGAACCCAACTTAACGTGCTCATCGCTCATCTCCAAAGGCTTGTGCTTCAGGTCATAGCACCGCCGACTTGGCGGCACGCAGCAATCGATCGGACAACTCACCGGCACCCAGTGCCCGTGCCAGGGCCAAACCACCGACCATCAGCGCCAAGTCAGCCAACGCCTTGTCGGTGTCTTCCGGGCTGGCGGCCAACTGCGCGACCATCAGCTCGATGTGTTCATTCAAGGCCAGACGAAAATCGTCCGGCAGACGCCCCAGCTCGCCTATCGATGCCGGAATCGGGCAGGCGTGATCGGTGGAGTCTCGGTGTTTGCGCGACAGGTAAAACGCAGCGACCAGCGCCCGGCGTTCTTCGCCGGTCAGCGAGGGGTCCATTTCGGCGATCAGCGCCCGACGCTGGCCGAGCAATTGCGTGAAGGCCTCCAGCATCATCGCGTCCTTGCTTTCGAAGTGGGCGTAGAAGCCGCCGACGGTAAGGCCGGCAGCGCCCATCACTTCACCCACACTAGGCTCTGCCGGGCCGCGCTGGACCAGCGCAGAGCTGGCGGCCTGGAGAATGCGTTCACGGGTTTGAGCTTTTTTATCGTTCATCGTTGCCTCCGAATATTACGAATAGAATATTATTCTCATAATAATTATTCGCAAGTCGCTGATATGACCATTGGTCAGAAGAACAGTGTGAGGAGAATGAGGGATTGGCCAAACGCCAGACAAACAAAAGGGCCATTCAACAATTGAATGACCCTTATAAATCCCGCAGAGCGGGTAATCGTGGCGTCCCCTAGGGGACTCGAACCCCTGTTACCGCCGTGAAAGGGCGGTGTCCTAGGCCACTAGACGAAGGGGACGCAAACCCTTCTATACAACTGATCAGTGCTGAGTACTGATCGATTCAAGGCCGGTGTGGCCAGACCTTGAACTGTAAAATTGGTGGAGCTAAACGGGATCGAACCGTTGACCTCTTGCATGCCATGCAAGCGCTCTCCCAGCTGAGCTATAGCCCCGGATTTTTCGCCTCGCGGCGGAGCGATGTCTTGCAACATCACTTCTGTAAAACTGGCGTCCCCTAGGGGACTCGAACCCCTGTTACCGCCGTGAAAGGGCGGTGTCCTAGGCCACTAGACGAAGGGGACGCAAACCCTTCTATACAACTGACCAACGCTGAGTGTTGATCGCTTCAAGGCCGGTGTGGCCAGGCCTTGAAGTGTAAATTGGTGGAGCTAGACGGGATCGAACCGTCGACCTCTTGCATGCCATGCAAGCGCTCTCCCAGCTGAGCTATAGCCCCTCATCGCTGAGGACGGGGCGAATCTTAATGGCGGATCGGAAAGCTGTCAAACTTATTTTTAACAATTTTCAAAATTTTTTGCCGCCATAACAATCACTTACCGCCCTCCCCCCGAAAAATGGGGGTGACGCCGAAGAGCAAGATCAAAAGATCGCAGCCTCCGGCGACTCCTGCACGGGGTCAAACACCTCAGGCGATAGCGCCCAGGAGCTTTTCCCACTCTTTGTTTTCTTTCTTCGACACGCCACCGAGCAAGTCGATCGCCTGGCGCAGACGGAAACGSGTCAGGTCCGGMCCRAGGATTTCCATCGCRTCSAGYACCGAYACCGARCTGGCCTGSCCRGTGATSGCMGCRAACATCAGCGGCATGGCATCACGCAGCTTCAGCTCCAGGGATTCGACCACCGCCTGAATGGTCGCCGTGATGCTGTCCTTTTCCCACTGACGCAGGCTTTCGAGCTTCCACAGGATCAACTGCATCAACTGGCGAACCTGATCGCCCGAGAGCTTCTTGGATTCGAACAGCTTGGCATCCGGGGTCACGCCGCCAGCGAAGAAGAATCCGGCCAACGGTGCGATCTGGCTGAAGGTTTCAACCCGACCCTGCACGTGCGGCGCGATCTTCATCATGTATTCAGGGTTCAGCGCCCAGGCCTGCACGCGGCTGGCGAACTCTTCCACCGGCAGATCACGCAGCCATTGGCCGTTGAGCCACGACAGCTTCKCGATGTCGAAAATTGGCCCGCCAAGGGAAACGCGTTTCAGGTCGAAGTTGTCGACCATTTCCTGCAGCGAGAACTTCTCGCGCTCGTCCGGCATCGACCACCCCATGCGACCGAGGTAGTTGAGCATCGCTTCCGGCATGAAGCCCATGCGCTCGTAGAACGTCACCGAGGTCGGGTTCTTGCGCTTGGACAGCTTGCTCTTGTCCGGGTTACGCAGCAACGGCATGTAGCACAGCTCTGGTTGCTCCCAGCCGAAGTACTCGTAAAGCAGGATCAGCTTCGGCGCCGATGGCAGCCATTCTTCGCCGCGCAATACGTGGGTGATGCCCATCAGGTGGTCGTCGACCACGTTGGCGAGGAAGTAGGTCGGCAGGCCGTCGGTCTTCATCAACACTTGCATGTCCATGCGATCCCACGGGATCTCGACGTCGCCACGCAACATGTCCGGCACCACGCAGACGCCTTCGGTCGGGACCTTCATGCGGATGACGTGCGGCTCGCCAGCGGCCAGACGGCGCGCCACTTCTTCCTTGGAGAGCAACAGCGCACGGCCGTCATAACGCGGGGTTTCGCCGCGGGCCATTTGCTCGGCGCGCATCTGGTCCAGTTCTTCAGCGGTGCAGAAGCACGGGAACGCGTGACCCAGATCGACCAGTTGCTGGCAGTACTTCTGGTAGATGTCGCCACGTTCGCTCTGGCGATACGGACCGTGTGGGCCGCCGACATCCGGGCCTTCACTCCAGTCGATGCCCAACCAGCGCAAGCGGACGGTGGTCATGGCATGTCTCGAAAGAATATAAAAAGCGGAGATGAAACAAAGGGCGAATGGTAACAGGCGTTGCCCGCCCGGCTCCAGTGAGCAGGGCATTTAAGCCAACGTTGGGGCTACAAAAGGCTCTGGCAGCGCTCAACGGCCGATTATCAATAAGTGGCATTTACCGCTTATCGGCTATATGACAGATTCGAGTACTGATAAATCTCCTTACACTTTCTCGACTACAGTCTGCTCATGCCTGCCCAACTCAAGCGTCGCCTGTTCACTTTCCTGCTGATCGTCCTGCTGGTTGCCGGGGGCTTCTTCGCTCAATGGTTCTTCAAGGGACGGTTTTACGAAAGCACCGATAACGCTTATGTCCAGGGTGAAATCACCCGTGTCTCCAGCCAGTTGGGCGCGCGCATCGAGGAAGTGCTGGTACAGGACAACCAGCACGTCGAAAAAGGCCAACTGTTGATCAAACTCGAAGGCGATGACTTCCATCTCGCCGTCGACCGCGCCAACGCGACCCTCGCCACCCGCGAAGCCGAGCGCCTGCAAGCCCAGAGCAAACTGACCCAACAAGCCAGCCTGATCGCCGCCAGCGAAGCTCAGGTCGCCGCCAGCCAGGCCACTCTCGGCCGCTCGCAAATTGATTTGTCCCGCGCGCAAACCCTGCGCAAACCGGGTTATGTCTCGGAAGAACGGGTGACCACCCTCTCCGCCGACAACCGCATCGCTCGCTCGCAAGTCGCCAAGGCCCAGGCTGACGCCCAGGGCCAGCGTCAACAGGTCAACGCCTTGACAGCCGAGATCAAGCGCCTGGACGCCCAGATCGCCAATGCCAAAGCCGATCTGGCGCAGGCCCGACTGAACCTGACCCGCAGCGAAATCCACGCACCGATCAGCGGCCTGATCGGCCAGCGCGCCGCCCGCAATGGCCAATACGTCCAGGCGGGCGCTTACCTGCTGTCGATCGTCCCGGACCAGGACATCTGGATTCAGGCCAACTTCAAGGAAACCCAGATTGGTCACATGCAGCCCGGCCAGAAAGCCGAACTGACCTTCGATGCCTACAGCGACACACCGATCGAAGCCCGGGTCGACAGCCTGTTCGCCGCCTCGGGCGCGCAGTTCAGCCTGCTGCCACCGGACAATGCCACCGGCAACTTCACCAAAGTCGTGCAACGGATTCCGGTAAAACTGACCTTTGCCGCCGACAATCCGCTGCACGGCAAGATCCGCCCAGGCATGTCGGTCACCGTCAAAGTCAACATCAAAGACCCTGGCGATGGCCGGTGATCAACTGATCCGCCCGGTCGGCGAACCGACCCGGAGGGACTGGATTGCGGTGATGAGCGTGATGCTCGGCGCCTTCATGGCGGTGCTCGACATCCAGATCACCAACGCCTCGCTCAAGGACATTCAAGGCGCGCTGTCAGCGACCCTGGAAGAAGGCTCGTGGATTTCCACCTCGTACCTGGTGGCGGAAATCATCATGATTCCGCTCACCGCGTGGCTGGTGCAACTGCTCTCGGCACGACGCCTGGCGGTGTGGGTCTCGCTGGGCTTTCTGGCCGCCTCCCTGCTCTGCTCGATGGCCTGGAGCCTGGAGAGCATGATCGTGTTCCGCGCCTTTCAGGGCTTCACCGGCGGCGCGCTGATCCCGCTGGCGTTCACCCTGACGCTGATCAAACTCCCCGAACACCATCGCGCCAAAGGCATGGCGATGTTCGCCATGACCGCGACCTTCGCGCCCTCCATCGGCCCGACCCTCGGCGGCTGGCTGACGGAAAACTGGGGCTGGAAGTACATCTTCTACATCAACATCCCGCCGGGGCTGATCATGATCGCCGGCCTCATGTATGGCCTGGAGAAAAAAGCGGCCCACTGGGAATTGCTCAAAAGCACCGACTACATGGGCATTCTCACGCTGGGCGTTGGCCTCGGGTGCTTGCAGGTGTTTCTCGAGGAAGGTCATCGCAAGGACTGGCTGGAGTCGAGCCTGATCGTGACGCTGGGCTGCATCGCCCTGTTGAGCCTGATCACCTTTGTGATCGTGCAAGTGTCCAAGCCCAATCCGCTGATCAATCTGGGCATCTTGCGCAACCGCAACTTTGGCTTATCGAGTATTTCCAGCCTGGGCATGGGCGTGGGGCTGTACGGCTCGATTTATCTGCTGCCGCTGTACCTGGCGCAGATCCAGAGCTACAACGCCTTGCAGATCGGCGAAGTGATCATGTGGATGGGCGTGCCGCAGCTGTTCCTGATTCCGCTGGTGCCGAAACTGATGAAGTTCGTTTCACCAAAGTGGCTGTGCACGCTCGGCTTTGGCCTGTTTGGCTTGGCGAGTATTCTTTCAGGCTCACTCAACCCTGACTTCGCCGGACCACAGTTCAATCAGATCCAGCTCGTCCGCGCGCTGGGCCAGCCGCTGATCATGGTGACCATTTCGCTGATCGCCACCGCCTACATCCTGCCGCAGGATGCAGGCTCCGCGTCGAGCCTGTTCAACATCCTGCGCAACCTTGGAGGCGCGATTGGCATCGCCCTGCTCGCCACTCTGCTGGATGCGCGAACCAAGACCTACTTCGATTATTTACGCGAGTCGATAGTGCCGACCAACCCGCAGGTGGCCGAGCGCATGGCGAGCATGACCGATCGATTCGGCAGCGAAATGGCCGCGCTGGGCAAGCTCAGTGAGATCACCCATCAGCAGGCCTTGATCATGGCCTACAACGATGCGTTTCACTTTGTCGGGATTGCGCTGGGGGTGAGCATGCTGGCGATCCTGCTGACCAAGGCGTTGCCGCCCGGGTTGAAGGCCGGCGAAGCGCATTGAGACCGCGGCGCCCCTATCGCGAGCAGGCTCGCTCCCACATGGGTCACACCGAACCTTGTGGGAGCGAGCCTGCTCGCGATGAGGCCCTGACAGCCACCGCTAATCAGACGGTCAACAACCGCTCGCGCATCTTGGTGATTTCGTCGCGTGTCTGCGCGGCGGCTTCGAACTCCAGGTCGCGGGCGAGCTGGTACATCTTCTCTTCCAGCTGACGAATGCGCTTGGCGATTTCGCTCGGCGAACGCAGCTCGTTTTCGTAACGGGCACTTTCCTCGGCTGCCTTGGCCATGCCTTTGCGCTTCTTGCTGCGCGAACCGGGCACGGTCGCGCCTTCCATGATGTCGGCAACGTCCTTGAACACGCCTTTGGGGGTGATGCCATTGGCCAGGTTGAAGGCGATTTGCTTGTCGCGACGGCGCTCGGTCTCGCCAATCGCCCGTTCCATCGACCCGGTGATCCGGTCGGCATACAGAATCGCCCGGCCATTGAGGTTCCGCGCCGCGCGGCCGATGGTCTGGATCAGCGAACGCTCGGAGCGCAGGAAGCCCTCCTTGTCGGCATCGAGAATCGCCACCAGCGACACTTCCGGCATGTCCAGGCCTTCACGCAGCAGATTGATCCCCACCAGTACATCGAAGGTGCCCAGACGCAAATCACGGATGATCTCGACCCGCTCCACGGTATCGATGTCCGAGTGCAGATAACGCACCCGCACACCGTGGTCGGCGAGGTAGTCGGTCAAGTCTTCGGACATGCGCTTGGTCAATGTAGTGACCAGCACCCGCTCCTCCAGCGCCACCCGCTTGGTGATTTCCGACAGCAAGTCGTCGACTTGAGTCAGCGCCGGACGAATCTCGATTTGCGGATCGACCAGACCAGTCGGTCGCACCAACTGCTCGATCACCCGACCGGCGTGTTCCGCCTCGTAGTTACCCGGGGTCGCCGAGACGAAAATCGTCTGCGGACTGATGCTTTCCCATTCATCGAAACGCATTGGCCGGTTATCCAGTGCCGATGGCAGACGGAAACCGTATTCGACCAGCGTCTCTTTACGCGAACGGTCGCCCTTATACATCGCACCGACCTGCGGCACGCTGACGTGGGATTCGTCGATCACCAGCAAGGCATCGGCGGGCAGATAGTCAAACAAGGTCGGTGGCGGCTCACCGGACTCACGGCCCGAGAGGTAGCGCGAGTAGTTTTCGATGCCGTTGCAGTAACCCAGCTCCAGAATCATCTCCAGGTCAAAACGGGTGCGCTGCTCCAGCCGCTGGGCTTCCACCAGTTTATTGTTGGAGCGCAGGTATTCCAGACGCTCCTGCAGCTCGACCTTGATCCCTTCGATGGCTCCCAGCAGGGTTTCTCGCGGCGTTACGTAGTGACTCTTCGGATAAAAGGTGAAACGCGGCAGCTGGCGAATCACTTCGCCGGTGAGCGGATCGAAAGCGGAAATTTTCTCCACCTCATCATCGAAGAGCTCAATACGGATCGCTTCAAAATCGGATTCCGCCGGGTGGATATCAATCACATCGCCGCGCACGCGGAAGGTCGCGCGGGCAAAATCCATGTCATTGCGGGTGTATTGCAGGTCGGCCAAGCGGCGCAGCAAAGCGCGCTGATCGAGCTTGTCGCCGCGATCGACGTGCAGGACCATTTTCAGATAGGTTTCCGGGCTGCCCAGACCGTAGATGCACGAGACCGTGGTGACAATGATCGCGTCCTTGCGCTCCAGCAACGCTTTAGTCGCCGACAGTCGCATCTGCTCGATGTGATCGTTGATCGAGGCGTCTTTCTCAATGAAGGTATCGGACGACGGTACGTAGGCTTCGGGCTGGTAGTAGTCGTAGTAGGAAACGAAGTACTCCACCGCGTTATTCGGGAAGAATGCCTTGAACTCGCCGTACAGTTGCGCCGCCAGCGTCTTGTTCGGCGCCAGCACCAGCGTTGGTCGCTGCACCTGGGCGATCACGTTGGCGATACTGAAGGTCTTGCCCGAACCGGTCACACCAAGCAACGTCTGGTGCGCCAGCCCGGCCTCGATGCCCTCGACCATCAGACGGATGGCTTCCGGCTGATCGCCGGCGGGCTCGAAGCGGGTGACTAGCTGGAATTCAGACATATCGTACCTATTGGTTTCCAAGGAGCGGCTCATTCCGGCGCTGGCGGGGGCGCCAGAACGGTGAAGGTCGCTCACGACGAATGTCGCAGGGAAAAATCATGATAACCGTTGATGTGGTGCCGAATACCTCTAGTTTCAAGGCAAACGTCCTACATGCCCCTCAGCCATTGACATGACAATAAGGCTAACGACCGAAAAATAATCCGAAAAAACCTGCCCGAAAAGCGGAAACGCCTGTCGCCGCGCCCGGTGTAGGCCTCTATACTAGCTCCCCGTTTGTGCACCGCTCTAGTGCATTCGGCTGGAGCGCCACACGTCCCTCCACATTTCATTCAGAGCCGCCGCAATAATGAGCCTCTTCTCCGCTGTCGAAATGGCACCACGCGATCCAATCCTGGGCCTCAACGAAGCATTCAACGCTGACGCCCGTACCAACAAGGTCAACCTGGGGGTCGGTGTTTACTGCAACGAGGAGGGGCGAATTCCACTCCTGCGAGCCGTTGTCGAAGCCGAGACGATTCGCGCTGCTCAACACGCTTCCCGTGGCTACCTGCCGATCGACGGTATCGCCGCCTACGACCAGGCTGTGCAAAAGCTGCTGTTCGGTAAAGACTCGCCACTGCTCGCCGCTGGCCGGGTTGTCACCACCCAGTCCGTCGGCGGTACCGGCGCACTGAAAATCGGCGCTGACTTCCTCAAGCAACTGCTGCCGAACGCCGTCGTCGCCATCAGCGACCCAAGCTGGGAAAACCACCGCGCGCTGTTCGAAACCGCTGGTTTCCCGGTGAAGAACTATCGCTACTACGACGCCGCGACTCACGACGTGAACCGCGCCGGCCTGCTGGAAGACCTGAACGCCCTGCCGAATGGCTCGATCGTTGTGCTGCACGCGTGCTGCCACAACCCGACTGGCGTCGACCTGAGCCCGGCGGACTGGAACAACGTGCTGGACGTGGTCAAGGCGAAAAACCACGTGCCGTTTCTCGACATGGCCTACCAGGGCTTTGGCGACGGCATCGACGAAGACGCCGCTGCCGTGCGCCTGTTCGCCGAGTCGGGCCTGAACTTCTTCGTTTCCAGCTCGTTCTCCAAGTCGTTCTCGCTGTACGGCGAACGTGTTGGCGCGCTGTCGATCGTCAGCGAATCGAAAGAAGAAAGCGCTCGCGTGCTGTCGCAAGTCAAACGCGTGATCCGCACCAACTACTCCAACCCGCCGACCCACGGCGCCGCTATCGTTGCTGCCGTACTGAACAGCCCTGAGCTGCGCGCCCAGTGGGAACAGGAACTGGCCGAAATGCGCCTGCGCATTCGCGGCATGCGTACGCAAATGGTCGATCTGCTGGCGAAAAAAGCGCCCGGCCGCGACTTCAGCTTCGTTGGTCGCCAACGCGGCATGTTCTCGTACTCGGGCCTGACGGTTGAGCAAGTCACTCGCCTGCGCAACGAGTTCGGCATCTACGCCCTGGACACCGGCCGCATCTGCGTTGCCGCGCTGAACCAGAGCAACATCGACGTGGTGACCAACGCCATCGTTCAGGTGATCTAAGCCACCCGCGCGACAGAAAAGGGGAAGCCGTCTGGCTTCCCCTTTTCGTTGGCGAGCAGATAATTATCAGTACTGCGAACGAGCACTCTAGACTGCACACAGATCAAATGTGGGATGAGCCGGGCGACGTTCATCTGCTCGCGATGCGCTAGATGCCGCAATGAATACCTGGGATGACGCTATCGCGAGCAGGCTCGCTCCCACACGTACTGCGTATTTCCGATAATTTAGAGAACCGACATGAAAAACGATGACTTACGCGCTGACCGCGATGACGACCTGGACCTGGACCGCTTTGTGCCACGCCCCCAGACCAAACGCAGCAGCGGGCTGGTGTGGCAGGTTGCCTTGGGCGTGTTTCTGGGTGGCCTGGCCCTGTGGTTGGTGCAACTGGCAGCCACGTCGCTGTACGCCAAGTTCCTGCTCGGCACCTTCACCTTCGGCGGTTAAGGTCGATCAACCCGCCAGTTCGGTCGAACGCTGACTGGCGGCGTCGTCATAAGCCACATACAACGATTCGGCAACCTGGCTTTTGATCGCCTTGGTGCTTTCCAGCCCCAGCACAAACCCTTCAGCCTTGCCGCCAGCGCGATTCAGCTCATCAGCGGTGCTCGCCTGAGTGATCGCATCGAAGAGTTTCTCGGCATGCGGCCCGACGCCTTTGGGCAGGCTGATCTGAGCAATGCTCATACGAACACCTCGCGCAGCATTGACGACGTGAGCAGTGGTTGGTGAGTCATGACGCGTACCTTTTCGGCTGAGGGCCGGTAGCGCGTGAAACCACTTCCGGGGGGCCATGGTAGACCTCTGCGACGATTCTGGTAACCGCCAATGGCTGACAGCACCCTCCTCGCCTGCAGAATCATCACCGCCCACCTGAAAATCAGCCACTCGAACAATTCGCGCTTGACTTGTTCTTTTTAATCAGTAACATACGGCGCATTCCGCGATAGCTCAGTTGGTAGAGCAAGTGACTGTTAATCACTGGGTCCCTGGTTCGAGTCCAGGTCGTGGAGCCAGACAGCACTATCGAAAAGCCCCTGAATCGAAAGATTCAGGGGCTTTTTTGTGGCAGATGGAAAATCAAAAGATCGTCCGAACGCGGCCCGAACCTGCGGCAGCTTCAGCGCCTATGTCCGGGGGACACGAGGCAGTTCGCGTTTGTGAGCGGTTTTGACGTAGGCGCTTTCAATGATCTGCTGCGCCTGCTGCGACACCGCTTCGCCCATCAAATAGGCATCGATTTCCTCGTAACTGCAACCATACACCGCCTCATCCAGCTTGCCCGGTGCCAGGTCTTCCAGGTCTGCGGTCGGCGCCTTGCGCACCAGATGCGTCGGCGCGCCCAGGGCGTCGGCCAGCAACCGCACCTGGCTTTTGATCAACCCGGACAGTGGCGCCAGGTCGCAGGCGCCGTCGCCGAATTTGGTGAAGAAACCCATCAGCGCTTCCGCACCATGATCGGTGCCGACCACCAACCCGTTGCAGAAGTTGGCGATCGCGTATTGCGCCAGCATCCGCGCCCGGGCCTTGACGTTGCCTTTGGCAAAGTCAGTGAGTTCCGCCGACGGCTGCAAACCGTCGATGGCGATAGTGGCCATCAGGCCGTCGACACAGTCGGCAATRTTGCTGGTGGTGATCAGGTCCGGCTGGATGAAGTCCAGGGAGGCCTGGGCGTCACGTTCATCGGCCTGAGTCTTGTACGGCAGGCGCACGGCGATAAAGCGCGCCTCATGATCCTCGGCCCGCAACTGCTCCACCGCCAGCTGGCACAGGCGCCCGGCGGTCAGGGAGTCGACGCCGCCGCTGATGCCGAGCACCAGGGCCTTGCAGCCCGACTCGCGCAGCACMTGTTTAATGAAATCGACACGACGGACGATTTCAGCGGCCTCGCCGCCCCGGGCGAGTTGCCGGTCGATGCCCAGTTCCCGGGCGATGCGCTCTTGCTGTTGCATAGTCATATCAAGCTCCCAGTTGTGGATTGATCAGGCTGACGTTGAATACCTGGGCCGCGTAGCGCAGGAACGAAGCGTCTTCACAGACGTTCTTGATCGGGTCGTCGGAGAACTTCACCACCGGTTCGCCATGCACCCGCACCAGCTTCATGACGATGCTCAGCGGCTCGACACCCTCGACATCGCAGGCCAGGCTGGTGCCCATGCCGAAACCGAATCTGGCCTTGCCACGCACGTGACGCAGGATCGGCAGGCACTTCTCGAAGTTGAGACCGTCGGAGAACATCAGGTCCTTGGTTCTTGGATCGATGCCCAGCTCCTTGTAACGCCCCAGCACCTTGTCGGCCCAGACGATCGGGTCACCGGAATCCTGACGCAGGCCGTCATAGAGCTTGGCGAAGTACAGGTCGAAATCCTTGAGGAAGAAGTCGGTGCTGATGCAGTCGGTGAGCGCAATCCCCAGCCTGCCCCGGTACTCGCGCACCCAGTTTTCCAACGCAGCGTTCTGGCTCTCGCGCAACCGCCCGAGCTGCTGGTGCACCATCAGCCATTGGTGGGCCATGGTGCCGATCAGCGGCAGGTCGAACTCGTAGGCCAGGTGAGCATTGCTGGTACCGACGAACACCCCGGGGAAGTCACTGCGCATGACGTTGACCACTTCGCGCTGGGCCCTGAACGACAGGCGCCGGCGGGTGGAGAAGTCTGAAACCCGAAACTCGGCGAGTTCTTCGCGGCTGGCGTTTTTTTCCAGCCATTCGAACTTCTGGTACAGCTTGCGGGTAACGTCGGCCAGCTCGACTTCCGGGTACTTCTCACGGTTGCGCAGTTCACTGACCATCGCCAGCACCGGCTGCTCGAACATGATGCAGTGCAACATCGGGCCACGGACGCGGATGTGCAGTTGGCCGTCGACTTCCGACACGTGGATGTAGCGCAGGTTGAAGCGAAACAGACCGAGGAACTGTTCAAAGTCCGGTGTCAGGTATTCACGGAAACGCTTGTTGAACAGAAACCGCTGCTCACCTTCGCGCAACTGCAGGCCGGCGAGCTTCTCCAGCTCATCACGAATGTCCGGGATCAGGTGCCCGAGCCGCTCTTTCGAACGCACGATGAACTGGTATTCCACCTCGACGTTCGGGTGCTGGTGCAGCACCGCCTGCATCATGGTGAAGGTGTAGTAATCGGTATCCAGAAGACTCTGGATGACGCCGTTGCTGCTGTCGAATGCACTTTCCATGTTTTCTTCCTTATGCGCTTGCCAGACTGGCGGTTTCTTCGCGGGTCGCGGTCACCGAGATTCCCGCTTGTTGCATGTCTTGAATGGCTTGAGTCGCGCCCTCTTCACTGATGGCCCGGCAGGCCGGCAAGTGGATGATCACCTTGAAACCGGCGGCGACCAGTTGCAGGGCGGTGGTCTTGACGCAGAAATCCAGCGCCAGGCCGCCGACGATGACCTGCTTCACACCCTGGCTGTTCAGGTACTCGATCACGCCGGTGGAGAGCTTGCCGTGCAGGTCGTGGTAGCAGGCGCCGTAAGGGTGCAGGTCCGGCTCGACACCCTTCCAGACGAAGTAGTCGTAGTCGTACGGGGTCGGCAACTCGTCCARCAGGGTGAAGCCTTCAGTGCCAGGGACACAGTGGCTGACCCAAGTGATATCGGCGTGTTCGAGGCCGGTCGACTGGAACATTTGCGAGTGCTCGGCCACCACCCACGGGGCTTGAGCCGTATGAGCGTCCTTGCTGCCGACACGCAGGCTGGCCAGGGTGGCCATGAAGTTCAGCTCGCTGCCGATCTGCTCGCCGCCCGCCACGGGCAGCTCATCAGGGCACAACGGCGTGAAGCTCTTTTGCGCATCGACATCGAAGGAAGCGGTTTTCAGGGTCTGGCTGCTCATATCGGGTCTCTCCTTTGCATGACCCACAAAGTACATGTCATGTACTTTTGTTGCAATACCCGACCATGAAAATATTGTTGCCGCGAAGAATCCCGCCTATGTTCTATATGCATAAGGGCGATGGGAGATGGTTTCGTCTGAACGGATTCGATGATAAGGTACACGTCATGTACCAACAGGGAGATCAGCCATGTATGAAATAGCCCTCTATGGCGGCGCCTTCAACCCTCCTCACGCCGGGCACGCCCAGGTGATGATCGAGGCCTCATGCCAGGCCAGGCGTCTGCTGGTGGCCCCCAGCTTCAGGCACCCTTACGGCAAACGAATGGCCGACTATGAACTGCGCCTGAACTGGCTGGAATCGATCGTCGAGCATGTACAGCCCCTGTGCTGCGCCGAAGTACGTGCCAGCCGGGTCGAACAGATCGTGGCGCGCGGCGTCGAAGGTCCGATCTACAGCTACACCCTGCTCGCCCATCTCGCCGACAGCCTGGCCATGGACGGCAAACAGATTGCCCTGGTGGTCGGCCAGGATGTGGCTGACCTGCTGCCAACCTTCTATCGCGGCCCGGAGTTGCTGGAGCGCTTTTCCATCATCTGCGTCGAGGAACAGATCCACGTACGCAGTACGGTGCTACGCGAACGGCTGGCCTTGGGCGAGCCGCTGCCCACCCACTGGATGGCACCCGGCATGGATCCGGTAAACTATGACCTCTACGCTGCCCACGGAAGCTGACATGCCAGACCGCATCCCCTCTCCAAGCGCCTACCTGCACACCATCGACCTTTGTGTGCTGCGCTACTGCCGGGAAACCCAGGCGCTGGAAATCCTCCTGAACCGACGCGAAACCGAACCGTTCGCCGGCCATTGGGCACTGCCCGGGATCGTGGTCAATGGCGGGGTTGAAGACCTCACGCTGAACGACGCCGTGGAGCGCCTGCGCGCCTCGAAAAAAGTCGGTATGCCGCTGGCCTGGATCGAGCAGGTCGGTACGGTCGGCGACGCGTTCCGCGATCCGCGCTGCTGGTCGTCGTCGACCTTCTACCTTGCCATCGTCAGCGATGCGGTCCAGCCGGCCGCACACCAGGGATTTTTCCCGCTCAAGGACGTGGCCGAAGCCTCGACCAGACTGCCCTTCGATCACAACAGCCTGGTGGCCTCGGTGCAGGAGCGCCTGTTCTCCAAGTCGCTGTACAGCAGCCTGCCGCTGATGTTCCTTGGCAACGAGTTCAGCGCGCCTGAAGCGGTGAGCATTTTCTCCCTGGTGCTTGAACGACCGGTGCTCAAGACCAGCATCCGCCAGCGCCTGCTGAAGATGATCGAGGCCGGCCACCTGCAAGAGACCGGGCGCAAGAAAAGCGGCGACGGTGGCCGCCCGCAAGCCACGGTGGAAAACCTCAAACCCGCCAACCTCTACCTTTTCGATCGCTGCTTTCTGGAGTAATACCGCGCATGAAGCCTGTCACCGAATCCCAATGCCTGCTGGAAACCCCATACTTCAACGTGGTCCGCGAGAACGGCTACTTCATCATCAAGGAGGCCCGGGCTATCAATGGCGTGGTGGCCGTGCCGACCCTGGAAGACGGCCGGCTGATGCTGGTCAACCTCAAGCGTCGGGCCATTGGCGGGATGTCCATCGAATTCCCGCGGGGCGCCATCGACGAGAACGAAACCGCCTGCGACGCGGCGGCCCGCGAGCTGCTGGAGGAAACGGGCTGGCAGGCGTTGAAGGTCAAGGAGTTGGGTTTGCTGCACAGCAACACATCGCTGATTGCCAGTGCGGTTGCGGTGTGCCAGGTCTACCTCGATACACAAGCCACCGACGCAACCGATGGCGAAGTGGATGATCTATTGTTCATCACCCGCCAGGAGCTGATGGCCATGATCACCGCCGGCCAGATCACCGATGGCCACACGCTCTCGGCGGCAATGATGCTGATCGCCAGCGAGGCCGGTCTCCCTAGCCCTCCACTGTGACTTGTCGACTGTCAGTCGAAACGCGCCATGCAAAAAGGGCAGAAGGGATGCGATCCCCTCTGCCCTTCTGTTTATCGATTGTGAGCGCGTCGTCGGTCAGGCGCCGCTCTGCACAGTATCGTCAGACATGCTCACTGCTTTTGGCATGCTCCGCATGATGCTCCGTCGGGCCGTGGGATGAATCCACCACCACCGGGACTTCGTTACCGTCGCAGTCATGCAGCTTGCCGCGACTGAAGTAATCCCCTTCGCGCAACGCCGCCAGATCCTGGAAACGCAAGGTCCGTTCGGTGCCGGCAGCAAAGACCGATTGTTGGTCCGAATTACCGGCAGTGAAGTGGTTGAAGGTCAGGTTGAGTGCGATCGCCATGATCGCCGACGAACTGATGCCGGAATGGAAGATGGTCGCAAACCAGCTCGGGAAGTGGTCATAGAAGTTGGGAGCGGCGATGGGGATCATGCCGAAGCCGATGGATGTGGYGACGATGATCAGGTTCACGTTGTTGCGGTAATCGACCTTGGACAGCGTACGAATACCACTCGCCGCCACGGTGCCAAACAGCACGATACCAGCACCGCCGAGGACAGATGTCGGCACGGCGGCGATCACGCGCCCCATCACCGGCAACAGCCCGAGCACCACCAGGAACACCCCGCCGGTGGCCACCACATAGCGGCTCTTGATCCCGGTCACCGCCACCAGCCCGACGTTCTGCGCAAAGGCACTTTGGGTGAAGGAGCCAAAGATCGGTGCAATCATGCTCGACAGCATGTCGGCCCGCAGACCGTTGCCTAGACGCCTGGAATCAACCTTGGTGCCGATGATTTCACCGACCGCCAGAATGTCCGCAGAGGTTTCCACCAGCGTCACCATGATCACGATGCACATCGACAGGATCGCTGCGAAGTGAAAGGTCGGCATGCCGAAGTGGAACGGTGCCGGGAAGCCGAACATCGGCCCTTGTGTCACCGTCGAAAAGTCGGCCATGCCGAGGAACACCGCAATCACCGTACCGATCACCATGGCCAACAGGATCGACAAGCGGGAGATCGTGGCGCTGCCGATCTTGCTCAGCATCAGCACCAGCGTCAGCGTCAAAGCCGCCAACCCGATATTCGCCATGCTGCCGAAGCTTTCGACGTGGCTGTTACCGCCCATGGCCCAGCGCGCTGCCACGGGCATCAGCGTCAGGCCGATGGTGGTGATCACGATACCGGTGACCAACGGCGGGAAGAACTTGGTAATTCGAGAAAACACCGGCGTGATCAGCAACCCGATCAACGAGGCGGCGACCACCGCCCCCAGAATCGACTGAAAACCGCCCTCACCACCGCTGCCGACAATCGCCACCATGGTCGCGACACCCGAGAACGAAACACCCTGAACCAGCGGCAACTGACAGCCGAAAAACGGTAAACCGAGGGTTTGCAGTAAGGTCGCCAAGCCCCCCGCAAACAGTGACGCCGCAATCAACAGACCGATGTCAGCCGGGGAAAGCCCGGCGGCCTGGCCGATGATCAGCGGTACCGCAACGATACCGCCATACATGGTCAGAACGTGTTGCAGGCCGTAAGCCATATTCGCGCCGACCCCGAGGTTTTCATCCTCAGGCCGCTGGTGTGAAACAGAGGGCGTTTTCATCGTGAGGGGGTTCCCTGGTTTTTGTTATGCGCACACTGTATTCAATACTCAAGACAAATGTCTATAGAGTTGTATACAGTTTGCCGGCCGGTATTTGCAGTCCCACATCAAAACCTTGAAATAGTTCTTCCCTCGGCCCCTCCCTCACGACGACTACCCTTCAAGTCTCTTCAGCGATCAACGGTTCACTCGCTGCCTTTTTTATACATATAAAGTATGCATAATGAAGACGTTCGACATTCAGTACGACGAAGTAAAAAACGCTGCAAACAAAAGGAAGCACAAGGGCATCAGTCTCGCCGACACAGAACCGGTTTTCTACGACAACAATGCCCTGACGCTCCCGGACAGCGACCATGATGAGCAACGGTGGATCGTTATGGGTAAGGATGCTGTGGGCCGGGTACTGGTGGTTGTCTACACCTACCGCGATCCGAACTTCGTTCGAATCATTTCTGCTCGCATCGCCACCCACAATGAGCGCCGCCAATACCTGGAGGCTTGAACCATGAAAGAAGAATACGACTTCAGCAGCGCCAAACGTGGGCCGGTTGCCGCCAGTAAAGGCAAGACCCGCATCACCATCATGCTCGATGACGCCGTGATAGAGGCAGCACGCGAGCTCGCAGAGAGTGCGGGATATGGCTATCAGACCGTGATCAACAATACCTTGCGCCAAGCCTTGCTGAACGCAAAAGGTCAGGGTCCGACGCCTGCCTCCGCCATTGACGCAGGCATCAAACACCTGAAGAAGGGAATTACCGCTGCTGAACTGAAATCACTGGAGCAGACGTTGAGTGTGGCAGCCAGTGAAATCAACCGGATGCTCGAAGCCGAGCACAGCCCGAAGGCAAAACCCAAAGCGACTCGAACACTGAACCATGCCTGACGCAGCGCTCAGTCAGGTCTTTCGCTTGAGCTCACCAGCTGCGCCAGCACCTGCCTCAACTCTGGATGCTGCGGCAGGCGAATGTCGAACTCGCGCTCCAGCACCGCAATCACTTCATCAGCATCCGTGAGCTGCCGGCGCTCGCTCTCCTGGCCCATCCGGTGAATGACATAACTACCGTTGTTAAGCGTTCGACGCACCCCTGGCCCGGTGCGCGCCACCTTCAATTGCCCCCGAAACGGAGAGTCGGGGTGGGTCGAGACATACCAATTGCCGATCTGATAGTCGATGTCTGACTGAACCTGCAGATCGAACACATACATCGGCCGCCACTCGCCCGCGACCTTCGCGCGCAAAGCGTAGCTGCTGCCCTGGCGAACGATGCGGTACGGTTCATGAC
>NZ_JBFTLU010000051.1:0-23983 GCF_056396605.1 Pseudomonas sp. 05T35 | reverse complement strand
GCCCGAAGGAGGAGTCCACCGCTGGCAGCGTCTGGCTCGGCTTGTGGTGCACGGCGAGAGAGGTGCAGCCGCTCAGTAGCGAGACGAGCAGCAGAAAAAGCAGGGCTTGTCTGGAGCGCAAATCGGAGTTTCCGCGAATGGGCAGGACCCGGAGTATGGCACGGCATTTGGCAATGCTCCGTGAATGCTCAAGCGTCGATTGATTGCGTCATTTGTCCTCGTGATGCTCTGCCAGTAGCTTGATCGCTGCCGCGCCGACCTTGCGCACAGCCTCTTCAATCTGCGGTGTCGGTTTGGCCGAGTAGTTCATGCGCAGGCAATTGCGGTACTTGCCCGAGGCGGAAAAAATGCTACCGACAGCAATCTGTACGCCTTGGTCGATCAGCGCACGATTCAGTTTCAAGGTGTCGAAACCTTCCGGCAGTTCGATCCACAGCATGAAGCTGCCTTGCGGACGGCTGGCACGGGTGCCGGCGGGAAAGTAGCGGCTGACCCAGTCGAGCATCAAGTCGCGATTGCGCTGGTATTGCGTGCGCATCCGCCGCAAATGCGGTTCGAAGTGCCCGCCCTTGAGGAATTCGGCAATCGCAATTTGTGGCTGCGGGGCGGTGGAGCCGGTGCTGATGTATTTCATGTGCAGCACCCGCTCCAGATACCGGCCCGGCGCGACCCAGCCGATGCGCAGCCCCGGTGCCAGGGTCTTGGAAAACGAGCTGCACAGCAGGACACGGCCGTCTTCGTCGAAGGACTTGATCGTGCGGGGACGAGGGTAGGTGTAGGCCAGTTCGCCATACACATCGTCTTCGATGATCGCCACGTCGAAGCGCTGTGCCAGGGTCAGCAGCGCCCGCTTGCGTGCCTCCGGCATGATGTAGCCCAGTGGGTTGTTGCAGTTGGGGGTCAACTGTATGGCTTTGATCGGCCACTGTTCCAGCGCCAGTTCCAGCGCCTCGAGACTGATCCCGGTAATCGGGTCGGTGGGAATCTCCAGGGCTTTCATGCCCAGCCCCTTGAGGGTCTGCATGGCGCCGTGAAAGCTCGGCGAATCGACGGCCACGATGTCGCCCGGCTCGCAGATCGCGCGAATGCTGGTGGACAGCGCTTCGTGACAGCCGGTGGTGATCACCAGGTCGTTGGCGCTCAGCTGACAGCCGGAGTCGAGCATCAGGCGCGCAATCTGTTCGCGCAGTTCGAGGGTGCCGTAGATGTTGTCGTAATACAGGCCGGGCATGTCCTGCCGCCGGCTGATCCGTGCCAGCCCTCGTAGCAGAGGCTTCATGGTCGGCGTGCTGACGTCCGGCATGCCGCGACCGAGCTGCACGACGTCCTTGCGCGGGACGGCGCGAATCAGCTCCAGCACCTGATCCCACTGGGAAATGTCCACCGGGCGCTGGGCCGGGCGGCCAACGACCGGCAACTCCGGCAGCTCGCGCCCGGCCGGAACGAAGTAGCCGGATTTCGGCTTCGGCATTGCCAGACCACTGTCTTCCAGCACCCGATAAGCCTGCTGCACCGTGCTCAGGCTGACTCCGTGCTCGACGCTCAGTGCCCGTACTGACGGAAGTCGGTCACCCGGACGGTAGAAGCCCTGTTCGATACGTGTGCCGAGTAATTCGGCGAGGTTGACGTAAAGGGTCATGGTTCAGTCTCGGTGAATAGATTCAGTGGACCAGTACAGATTTGGCAAAAATACAGGATTCAGTCGCTAAAACGGTAAATCTGTATTGAGGTAATACACATCCTTTGAATCTGTAACGGTTTTGCCGGTCCGCGCATCATGGAGTCTCTGGCGATCCAAGTAAACAGGAGCAATCAAAATGAACGGCTTGAGCGATGTGCGGCTGACGTTACACAGTCGGGAACTGGAGGCTGGGCAGGAAAAGGGCATGCGCGCGTCAACGATGCGCAATGCCCCGTCCGGCCTCGGTCGCTGGGGACTGTTCTGGCATCGTCTGCACACGCGCAAGTCCTTGCTTGAGCTTTCGCCCGAGCAGTTACGCGATGTGGGGTTGAGTCGTGCAGAGGCGCGGGAGGAGGGGCTCAAACCCTTTTGGCGGATCTGAGTGTGATGGCGCCCTCTCGATCGAATCGCGAGCAGGCTCGCTCCCACAATTGATCACTGGTGCTCACAAAATGTGTGTTCACTGTAGATACCTGTGGGAGCGAGCCTGCTCGCGATGAGGCCGGTAAGAACGCAGGCCAGCTTTCAGGCCAACTCTTTCATCCGATGCCACAACATCCCCAGCGCCAATAACGGCGACCGCAAATACTTCCCGCCCGGAAAGGTAATGTGCGGCACCTTGGCGAACAGATCGAACCCCCCACCTTGCTGGCCGCTGATGGCTTCGGCCAGCAGCTTGCCGGCCAGGTGGGTGGCGTTCAGCCCATGGCCGGAATAGGCCTGGGCGTAATACACATTCGGCTGGTCCTTGAGCCGGCCGATCTGAGGAAGGCGGTTGGCGCCGATGCCGATCATCCCGCCCCATTGATAGTCGATCTTCACGCCGGCCAGTTGCGGGAAGACGTCGAGCATCTTCGGTCGCATATAGGCGGCGATGTCCGACGGATCGCGACCGGAATAGTGGCAGGCGCCGCCGAACAGCAAGCGCCGATCCGCCGAGAGCCGGTAGTAGTCCAGCGCCACTCGCTGGTCGCAGACCGCCATGTTCTGCGGCAGTAATGCGTGGGCTTGAGTTTCGCTCAGGGGTTCGGTGGCGATGATGTAACTGCCGGCGGGCAGCACTTTGCCGCTGAGCTCGGGGTTCAGGTTGTTGAGGTAGGCGTTGCAGCCCAGCACCAGAGTCCTGGCGCGGACCGAGCCTTGCGCGGTGTGGACCTTGACCTCGCTGCCATAGTCGATGCGGGTCACGGCCGATTGTTCGAACAGTTTCACGCCCAGTTGCTGCGCCGCGGCAGCTTCGCCCAAGGCCAGGTTCAGCGGGTGCAGATGCCCGGAACCCATGTCGATCAAGCCACCGACATAGCGATCGGAACCGACCACACTGTGCATTTCATGGGCTTGCAGCAACCSGGTTTCATATCGATAGCCGAGGCTGCGCAGTTCGGCCGCGTCCTCGGCGAAACCTTCAAGGTCGCGAGGTTTGTTGGCCAGGTCGCAGTAACCCCAGGTCAGGTCGCAGGCGATCTGAAAATGCGCAATCCGTTGCCGGACGATTTCCACCGCTTCCAGGCCCATGAGCTTCATCTGACGGACGCCGTCGGTGCCGATCACCTCGGTAAACTGATCGAGGCCATGACCGACGCCGCGAATCAGCTGTCCGCCGTTGCGCCCGCTGGCGCCCCAGCCGATCTTGCGCGCTTCGAGCAGCACCACGCTGAGGCCGCGTTCAGCCAGCTCGATTGCGGTGTTCAGCCCGGAAAACCCGCCGCCCACCACGCACACGTCCGCCAGCAGTTCACCTTTGAGCGCCGGATAATCGGGCAGCGGCAGGCTGCTGGCGGCATAGTAAGAAGCGGTGTGCCGGTTGTTCGGGGCAGGTTGCTGAACACGGGCGTTCATGTGCGTCATCCGGGTTTCGTGTGTTTAGTAAATTTTACGGAGCATAAGCCGGGCCTTTCGGGGTGGGCAACACTGGTCGGCTAATGCTGTCTGGCGCGAGGCTTTTAGGGCAAAATCCCACCGTGTTCACTTTCCCGGTACTCGCTTCGATGAGCTGCAACAGTCAGAAAATCCGCGCTCTTCGCCAGCAAATCCCCTCGTTCGAGTGCGTGCCCGGCTGCCATGACTGCTGTGGTCCGGTAACCACTTCGCCAGAAGAAATGTCGCGCCTGCCGCGTAAGACCAGGGCCGAGCAGGACGCTGCGATGGACGAACTGAACTGCGTGCACCTGGGCCCCGATGGCTGCACGGTGTATGACGAGCGGCCGTTGATCTGTCGGCTGTTCGGCACCACGAAGACCTTGCCATGCCCCAACGGTCGCCGCCCGGTGGAGTTGATTCACCCTCGGGTCGAGAAGCAGATCCATGAATACATGGCCAGCACCCGGCAGGTGCTGGTTTAGTAATGCTGTGTTCATTTCAGATCGACCGAGTCGACTGCAATCGCGAGCAGGCTCGCTCCCACATTKGGGCCTTGCCGTACACAAAACAGTGCCCACTGAAAATCTACTGTGGGAGCGAGCCTGCTCGCGATGGCGTCCGTCTAGACGACCATTTCCTCAGATCTGACCTCAATCCGGAATCGGCAGGTTCAGGCTCTCTTTCACTTCTTCCATCACGATATAGCTCTTGGACTCACGCACGTGAGGCAATTTGAGCAGGATGTCGCCCAGCAGTTTGCGGTACGAGGCCATCTCGGAAATCCGCGCCTTCACCAGGTAGTCGAAGTCCCCTGACACCAGGTGGCATTCCAGTACGTGTGGCAGTTTCAGCACGGCGCGTCGGAACTCTTCAAAGGTATCGCCAGACTTGTAGTCGAGGCTGATCTCGACGAACACCAGCAGGCTGCCCTTGAGGTGCTGCGGGTTGAGCCGGGCGTTGTAGCCCATGATGATCCCTTCACGCTCCAGGCGTCGCACCCGCTCGGTGCAGGGTGTGGTCGACAACCCGACTTTTTCCCCTAGCTCGGTAAACGAAATCCGCCCGTCTGCCTGAAGGATGCGCAGGATATTACGGTCGATCTTGTCCAGCTCACGCTTGGTCTGAGTATTGGTCCGCATAGGGGATGCGCCTCCGTAAAAAGGGATTTTGCCGAGAATTGTCGCCAAATATAGGCGCTTATATAGTGAAAAGCACTGGCAAATGTTTTTTACACTGCGCACATCTGTGATTTGAACAACAAACGTCAGCGGTAAGCCGCGATGAGGGATACGAAAATGCGCGTTCTGGTCTTGGGTAGCGGCGTCATCGGTACCGCCAGTGCCTACTATCTGGCTCGGGCCGGGTTTGAAGTTACGGTTGTAGACCGTCAGCCGGCGGCTGCCATGGAAACCAGTTTCGCCAACGCCGGCCAGGTCTCGCCGGGTTATGCCTCGCCGTGGGCCGCGCCGGGTGTGCCGCTCAAAGCTATCAAATGGCTGCTGCAACGCCACGCACCGCTGGCGATCAAGGCCACCGCCGATATCGACCAATACCTGTGGATGGCGCAGATGCTGCGCAACTGCACCGCCAGCCGTTATGCGGTGAACAAGGAGCGTATGGTCCGTCTGTCCGAGTACAGCCGTGACTGCCTCGATGAGCTGCGTGCTGAAACCGGCATTGCCTACGAAGGCCGCACCCTGGGGACCACTCAATTATTCCGCACTCAGGCGCAGCTCGATGGCGCGGCAAAAGACATCGCGGTCCTGAAAGAGTCCGGCGTGCCCTTTGAACTGCTCGACCGCGCCGGCATTGCCCGGGTCGAACCGGCGCTGGCCAGCGTGACTGATATCCTCGCCGGTGCCTTGCGCCTGCCGAACGACCAGACCGGCGACTGCCAGATCTTCACCACGCGCCTGGCCGAAATGGCCGTGAAATTGGGCGTGGAATTCCGCTTTGACCAGGACATTCAGCGCCTCGACTACGCCGGTGACCGGATCAACGGCGTATGGATCGACGGCAAGCTGGAAACCGCCGACCGCTATGTATTGGCGCTCGGCAGCTACTCGCCGCAGTTGCTCAAGCCGTTGGGCATCAAGGCCCCGGTGTACCCGCTCAAGGGCTACTCGCTGACCGTGCCGATCACAAATCCGGCGATGGCCCCGACATCGACTATTCTCGACGAGACCTACAAGGTTGCGATCACCCGTTTCGACACCCGGATTCGTGTCGGCGGCATGGCTGAGATAGCCGGTTTTGACCTGTCGCTGAACCCGCGTCGACGTGAAACGCTGGAGATGATCGTCAACGATCTTTATCCTCAGGGCGGCGACCTGGCCGAGGCGAGTTTCTGGACCGGCCTGCGTCCGACCACTCCGGACGGCACGCCGATTGTTGGTGCCACTCCGTTCAAGAACCTGTTCCTGAACACCGGTCATGGCACACTTGGCTGGACTATGGCGTGTGGCTCCGGCCGCTTGCTGGCCGACTTGATGGCGAAGAAAACGCCGCAGATCAGTGCCGAAGGCCTCGATATTTCCCGTTATGGCAACACCCCAAAGGAGTCTGAAAAGCATGTCAATCCAGCGCCAGCTCACCAATGAGCGCATGAGCCAGATCGTTGTCCACAACGGTACCGTGTATCTGGCCGGGCAAGTCGGCGACGACATGAGTGCCGGGATTGAACAGCAGACCCGTGAAACCCTCGCCAACATCGAGCGTTTGCTGGATCTGGCCGGGACCGACAAGACCAAACTGCTGTCGGTGACGATTTACCTGAAAGACATCGATGYCCATTTCGAGGGCATGAACAGTGTCTGGGACACTTGGTTGCCAAAGAACGTCGCGCCGGCCCRTGCGACGGTCGAAGCCAAGCTGTGCGAACCGGAAATCCTGGTTGAGTTGTCTGTAGTGGCTGCTCTGCCTTAAGCAAAGATCCCTCTCCCGGTGCTGCTGGCGGTTCACGCCGTCAGTCAGCGCCGGTTTTTTCTTCCTCATGACCGCCTAGAAGTCTGCCGCCATGCGTCCTGCCCGTGCCCTGATCGATCTTCAAGCCCTGCGTCATAACTATCAACTGGCCCGTGAAGTCTCGGGCGCGCGTGCCCTCGCGGTGATCAAGGCCGATGCCTATGGCCATGGCGCGGTGCGCTGTGCCCAGGCACTGGAGGCCGAGGCGGATGGTTTTGCCGTGGCCTGTATCGAAGAAGCCCTGGAACTGCGCGCCGCCGGTATTCGTGCGCCGGTCCTTCTGCTCGAAGGCTTTTTCGAAGCCGATGAGCTGTCGCTGATCGTTGAGCATGATTTCTGGTGCGTGGTGCATTCGCTGTGGCAACTTGAAGCGCTCGAGAAAGCCGTGTTGAGCAAGCCGATCGCGGTCTGGCTCAAGCTTGATTCGGGCATGCACCGGGTTGGCCTGCATCCCACGGATTATCAGGCGGCGTATCAACGCTTGCTGGCCAGCGGCAAGGTCTCGAAGATCGTGCTGATGAGCCACTTTGCGCGTGCCGACGAACTGCATAGCAGCAGCGCGGCGGAGCAGGTTGCGGTGTTTGAAGCGGCGCGCCAGGGCTTGTCGGCGCAGGTCAGCTTGTGTAACTCGCCGGCGGTGCTGGGCTGGCCGCAGGTGCCGAGCGATTGGGTTCGTCCGGGCATCATGCTTTATGGCGCGACACCTTTCGAAGAAGCCAATCCGGTGGCGGCGCGCCTGCAGCCGGTGATGACCCTGGAATCGAAAGTCATCAGCGTGCGCGAACTGCCGGCCGGTGAACCGGTGGGCTATGGGGCGAAGTTCATCACCCAGAAGCCGATGCGCATCGGCGTGGTCGCCATGGGCTATGCCGACGGTTATCCGCGTCAGGCGCCTACCGGCACGCCGGTATTGGTGGCCGGGCAGCGCAGCCAGCTGTTGGGACGGGTGTCGATGGACATGCTCTGCATCGATTTGACCGATGTGCCGCAGGCCGGCCTTGGTTCTACCGTCGAGTTGTGGGGTAAAAACATCCTCGCCAGCGACGTCGCCATGGCTGCCGGGACCATTCCCTACCAGATCTTCTGCAACCTGCGGCGCGTGCCACGGCTCTATTCCGGGAGCTGAGGCAGGCAGTCGAGACCGGAAGTCGCTTTGCCAAACAGGATTCAGACCCAAGTGTTGTAAATACTGAACGCTGTCGCCATGATAACGCTCACTATCCACACAATCTGAATCCTGGGAGGCTAATGCATTGGACGTCGGTGAACGACTGCAATCGATCCGTAAATTGAAAGGTCTATCCCAGCGAGAGCTCGCCAAGCGGGCAGGCGTTACCAATAGCACCATTTCAATGATCGAGAAAAACAGCGTCAGCCCTTCGATCAGTTCGCTGAGGAAGGTACTTGGCGGCATCCCCATGTCCATGGTCGAGTTCTTTTCCGAAGAAATTCTTCAGGAAAAACCGACGCAGATCGTCTACAAGGCCAATGAGCTGATCGATATCTCCGATGGCGCCGTAACCATGAAACTGGTCGGCAAGGCCCATCCGAGCCGTGCTATCGCGTTCCTCAACGAGATCTACCCGCCAGGCGCCGATACCGGTGAAGAGATGCTCACCCATGAGGGCGAGGAAACCGGGATTCTGCTCGAAGGTCGGCTGGAGTTGGTGGTCGGGCTCGAGACATTCGTGCTCGAGGCCGGGGACAGCTACTATTTCGAAAGCACCAAACCGCACCGTTTCCGTAATCCGTTTGATGCGCCTGCGCGACTAATCAGCGCAGCCACACCGGCGAATTTCTAGGAAAAGAGGCGTCCGGCAAGGTTTTGCGAGTCGCCCCATGCTGTATTTCGCCACGACTTAATACCCCTTGGACTTTAGGGTTGTTTCAGTGTGGCGGGCTAACCGCTATACTTGCGCCCGCCTGCGAAACCGTGGCCGTGGGCGTGACTAGCCACCATTGAGGGTGTACGCGTGAATCTAATTATGAAAATGATCCAGAAGATGTCCGGCCTGAAATAAGCCCCGTCTTCAGTGAAAAAGCCGCTTGCGAGCGGCTTTTTTGTACCCGGGATTTGACCTCGAGACTGGTCATCGCGATCAGGACGCGGCAAGCTCGAACCGACCTCAATTCATGGACAGGTCGGGAGGGTCTGATGGTGCAGTCGGTATCAATCGAACAGGCAGTCGATGATGTGCTCGCACGTTTGCCAGCGCATATACACCTCGGCTTGCCGCTGGGGCTGGGTAAACCCAACCGCTTCGTCAACGCGCTGTATCAGCGCATCGCCCAGTTGCCCGAGCGGCAGCTGACGGTCTACACCGCGTTGAGCCTGGGTCGTCCGGCATTGGGCGACGGCTTGCAGCGGCGCTTTCTGGAACCCTTCGTCGAGCGAGTGTTTGGCGACTATCCCGAGCTGGATTTTCTCGCCGACCTGCACCGTGACAGCCTCCCGGCGAACATTCACATCGAGCAGTTTTTCCTGCAGCCGGGCAGCTTGCTGCACAGCGCGTCGGCGCAGCAGGACTACGTCAGCAGCAACTACAGCCACGCCGCCCGGGACATCAATGCCGCCGGGTTGAACCTGGTGGCGCAATTGGTGGCCCATGATCCACAGCAGCCGGAGCGACTCAGCCTGAGCTGCAACCCGGACATCACCCTCGACCTGTTGCCGATGATCGCCAAGCGTCGCGCTGCCGGGGAAACCATTCTGCTGCTCGGCCAGGTCCACCGGGATCTGCCATACATGCCGGGAGACTCGGAAGTCGACCGTGAGACGTTCGATTTGCTGATCGACGAGGAGGAGGGCAGCACGCTGTTTTCCACGCCGAACATGCCGGTGGGCTTTCAGGATCACTTCATTGGCCTGCACGCCAGCACCCTGGTGCGAGACGGTGGCACCCTGCAAATCGGCATCGGCGCCATGGGCGATGCGCTGACCGCCGCGTTGCTCTCACGGCAGGCGGATAACGACGGTTATCGTGCGCTGTTGACGGACCTTGATGCGCATTACTGGGCACCGCTGATTAGCCGTGAAGGCGGCGTGGAGCCTTTTGCCAAGGGGCTTTATGGTTGCAGCGAGATGTTCGTCAACGGTCTGCTGGCGTTGTCCGATGCCGGGATCGTGCGGCGCAAGGTTTATCCGAGCGTTGCCCTGCAACAGCACGCCAATGCCGGGACCCTGGATGAGTCGGCTCAAGTGGGCGGCATCTCGATACACGGTGGTTTTTTCCTTGGGCCGCGTAGTTTCTATCAGCGGTTGCGGGAATTACCCCACAGCAAGCTCGCTGAATTCAACATGACCGCCATCAGTTACATCAACGAGCTGTACGGCCAGGAAGAGCTCAAGCGCTTGCAGCGCCTGGATGCGCGTTTCATCAACAGCGCATTCACCATGACCTTGCTCGGCGCCGGAGTCGCTGATCAATTGGAAGGCGGGCAGGTGCTCAGCGGTGTCGGCGGRCAATACAACTTCGTCGYMCARGGCCATGCGCTGGAAGGCGCGCGYTCGATYCTGMTCCTGCGCAGCTGGCGTGAGTCGGGCGGTGAAGTGAGCTCGAACATGGTCTGGGAGTACGGCCACTGCACGATCCCCCGGCACTTGCGCGACATTGTGATCACCGAATACGGCATCGCCGACTTACGCGGCAAGACCGACGCCAAGGTGATCGAAGCGTTGCTCAACATCAGCGATTCACGCTTCCAGCCTGGCTTGATCGAACAGGCGCAGAAGGCCGGCAAACTGCCGAAGGATTTTCGCCTCGATCCGCGTTTCACCGACAACAGCCCGCAGCGCTTGCAGGCAATTGCTGCGCGGCACCCCCGGTTGTTTCCAGAGTATCCGTTGGGCAGTGATTTCAGCAGCGAAGAGCGGGACTTGTTGCGGGCGCTGAACTGGCTCAAGAGCAAGTTCAAACTCACCGAAATTCTCGAACTGGGCAAGGCCGCGCTGGATGCGCCGGAACCCTCGGAGTACCCGGTTCATCTGGAGCGGATGCAACTGACGAAGCCTGAGGGATTGAAGGAGGACGTGTATCAGCGGTTGCTGCTGGCAGGCCTGAAGGCCACCGCGTATTAACCATTCACACAAAACAACTGTGGGAGCGAGCCTGCTCGCGATAGGGCCGTGTCAGTCAACATTGATGCCAGCTGACACTCCGTCATCGCGAGCAGGCTCGCTCCCACAGGGGATATGTGGTGTAGCGGGTTATTCGATAAAGGTCACGACACCGTCGGCCAGGGATTTGACCCGGGCCAGGGATTCGACGCGGTAGCCTTGCGCGTCCAGCTCGGCGCGGCCGCCCTGGAACGACTTCTCGATCACGATACCCAGGCCTGCCACGGTGGCACCGGCCTGTTTGATGATCGAGATCAGCGCCTGCGACGCCTTACCGTTGGCCAGGAAGTCGTCGATGATCAGCACGCGGTCGCTGCTGGTCAGATGACGTGGAGAAATGGCCACGGTGCTTTCGGTCTGCTTGGTGAACGAGTAAACGCTCGCCGACAGCAGGTTTTCAGTCAGGGTCAGGGACTGGTGCTTGCGGGCGAAGATCACCGGCACGCCGAGGTTCAGACCGGTCATGATCGCCGGAGCGATGCCCGATGCTTCGATGGTGACGATCTTGGTGATCCCCGAGTCCTTGAACAGCGTGGCGAATTCGTCGCCGATCAGCTTCATCAATTGCGGGTCGATCTGGTGGTTCAGAAAGGCGTCGACTTTCAGGACCTGGTCGGAAAGCACGATGCCTTCTTCGCGAATTTTCTTGTGCAGTGCTTCCACAACAGCTTCCTCTATTGGCGCTACAGGCGCCGAAAGTAGATTGAAAAAGTAGCCGATTCTAGCGTTTTAACATCGCGCGTATATCCGCCAATGCGCTATTGCCACGTACGGCTTTGACTTCGGTCGGGGTGTCGTCGTTGCCTTCCCACGCCAGGTCGTCCGGCGGCAGTTCATCGAGGAAACGGCTCGGCGCGCAGTCGATGATTTCGCCGTACTGTTTGCGCTTGGCGGCAAAGGTGAACGCCAGGGTCTGGCGTGCGCGGGTAATCCCGACGTAGGCCAAACGGCGTTCTTCTTCGATGGTGTCGGCTTCGATGCTGGAGCGGTGCGGGAGGATTTCCTCTTCCATGCCCATGATGAACACGTAGGGGAATTCCAGGCCCTTGGAGGCGTGCAAGGTCATCATCTGCACGCCTTCGGCGCCTTCTTCCTCTTCCTGCTGGCGTTCGAGCATGTCGCGCAAGACCAGCTTGCCGATTGCGTCTTCGACGGTCATTTCGCCGTCTTCGTCTTTTTCCAGGGTGTTCTTCAGCGCCTCGATCAGGAACCAGACGTTACCCATGCGGTAGTCGGCGGCCTTGTCGCTGGAGCTGTTGGTGCGCAGCCAGTTCTCGTAGTCGATGTCCATGACCATGCTGCGCAGGGCGGAGATCGGGTCTTCGCCGGCGCACTGCTCACGCACGCGGTCCATGAAGCGCTTGAAGCGTGCCAGGCGATCGGTGAAGCGGCTGTCCAGGTGCTCGCCCAKGCCGATTTCATCGGTCGCGGCATACATCGAGATCTTGCGTTCGGTCGCGTAGTTACCGAGCTTCTCCAGCGTGGTCGAACCGATTTCCCGGCGTGGGACGTTGATCACCCGCAGGAAGGCGTTGTCGTCATCCGGGTTCACGATCAGGCGGAAGTAGGCCATCAGGTCTTTGACTTCCTGACGTCCGAAGAAGCTGTTGCCACCGGAAAGACGATACGGAATCTGGTGGTGTTGCAGCTTCAGCTCGATCAGCTTGGCCTGGTAGTTACCACGGTAGAGGATTGCGAAATCGCTGTAGGGGCGGTCGGTGCGCAGGTGCAGGCTGAGGATTTCCACGGCCACGCGCTCGGCTTCGGCGTCTTCGTTGCGGCAGCGGATCACCCGGATCTCGTCGCCATGGCCCATCTCGCTCCACAGCTGTTTTTCAAACTCGTGGGGATTGTTCGAGATCAGCACGTTGGCACAGCGCAGGATGCGGCTGGTGGAGCGGTAGTTTTGCTCCAGCATCACCACTTTCAAGGACGGGTAGTCGTCCTTGAGCAGCATCAGGTTTTCCGGGCGGGCACCGCGCCAGGCGTAGATCGACTGGTCATCGTCGCCCACCACGGTGAACTGGTTTCGGGTGCCGATCAGCAATTTCACCAGCAGGTACTGGCTGGCGTTGGTGTCCTGGTATTCGTCCACCAGCAGGTAGYGGACTTTGTTCTGCCACTTTTCGAGAATGTCGGCGTGTTCCTGGAACAGCTTCACCGGCAGCAGGATCAGGTCGTCGAAATCCACTGCGTTGAACGCCTTGAGCGTGCGCTGATAGTGGGTGTAGACGATGGCGGCGGTCTGCTCCTTGGGGTTGCGGGCGTTTTCCAGGGCTTCAGGCGGCAGGATCAGGTCGTTCTTCCAGGCGCCGATCATGTTCTTGATCTCGTCGACGCCGTCGTCGCCCGAATATTCCTTTTGCATGATGTCGGTCATCAGGGCTTTGACGTCGGTCTCGTCGAAAATCGAGAAACCGGGTTTGTAGCCCAGCCGCACATGTTCCTTGCGGATGATGTTCAGCCCAAGGTTGTGGAACGTGCACACCGTCAGACCGCGTCCTTCACCACCCTTGAGCAATGTGCCGACCCGCTCCTTCATCTCGCGCGCGGCCTTGTTGGTAAAGGTCATGGCAACGATGTACTGGGCGCGAATGCCACAGCTCTGGATCAGGTGGGCGATTTTGCGGGTGATAACACTGGTCTTGCCGGAGCCAGCACCGGCGAGCACCAAAAGAGGGCCGCCGACGTAGCTCACGGCTTCTTGCTGCCGGGGATTGAGTCGGGACATGACGGAAAAGGGAGTCGTTTGCGAAAAGGGCGGGCATTTTAACAGGATGCACAGATTCTGCCGCCTCTCTCCGACTTGTGACGTACCACGCTATCTAAATTTGCCGGTTTTGTTACTTTCCCGCAGGATGCGTGCTGAATTGGCGACTACTAATGTTCGATTCACAGCGGTACAACGAAGTTTTTGATAATCAATATCATTGGTCGTTGTTTATCTGCGCGTCATAATGCCCGCCGCCAACATCTTTTGCAGAGTCTAGGGAGCTAGCTTGTCTACGCCTGTCGAACCCTTGCGTTTGCTGCTACTGGCCGAAGAGCCAGCGTGGGCAGCGTTGTTACGCGAGTGTCTGGCTCCTATGGGGAGCTCGGCTGTGCTGATCAGTGCACCGACCTGGGAGTCGGTGAGCAGCCTATTTGCTGACAACCGCACTGCGGTCCTGTTGACCAGTCCTGCACTCCAACCGGAGCCGGGCCGTTGCAACCTGCCGACGGTGCTGTTGCTCGAACATGAACCGTCCACCCCACCGGACGGTGTCAGCGACTGGCTGGTTCGCGATGCGCTGGATGTGGATACATTGCGCCGCAGCCTGCGCCATGTGCGTGAGCGCGGCGTGCTCGAAAACACCCTGCAGCGTCTCGCCGAGCAGGACCCGCTGACGGGCATTGCCAACCGCCAGGGGTTTCAGACCCTGCTGGCGGCGCGTCTGGCGGAGAACGACGGCCGTGGCCTGGCGCTGGGGCACCTCGACCTCGACAACTTTCGACACGCCAACGACGCCCTCGGCCACCAGGCCGGTGACCGGCTGATCCTGCAAGTGGTCTCGCGGCTCAAAAGCCAGCTTGAGGCGGGCGATCAGTTGGCGCGTTTGGGTAGCGACGAATTCGCCTTGCTCATCGACACCCGTCGCGCACCGCAACGCGCCGAATGGATAGCCGAACGCATCACCGAAGTCATGGCCGAACCCTACTGGGTCGACGGCGAGAGCCTGTTGATCGGTTGCAGCCTGGGCATCGCCCACGCACGTGCACAGGCGGGCGCCGACCCGCTGATGTGGCACGCGCATATCGCCATGCAGCAGGCCAAAAGCACCCAAGGCTGCACCTTTCATATCTTCAATGAACGCATCAACCGCAACGCGCGCAGCCTTGCCGATCTTGAAAGCGAACTGCGCCGGGCCTTGCGTCGCGATGAGCTGGAGTTGCATTACCAGCCGCGGCTGAACCTCGACGACGGGAAAATCGTCGGCCTCGRGGCCTTGGTGCGCTGGCGCCATGGCGAGCGCGGACTGCTGCCGCCGAGCGAGTTCGTGCCATTGGCCGAGCAGAGCGGTTTGATCGTGCCGTTGGGGTATTGGGTAATTTCCCGTGCCTTGCGCGACATGCAGGCGTTGCGCGAACGCGGTCTGCCGCCGTTGCACATGGCGGTCAACCTGTCGTTCCGGCAGTTCCAGGACAGTCAGTTGCTGTCGACGTTGAGCCGGCTGATTGCCGAGCGCGGTGTTGAAGCGCAGTGGCTGGAATTCGAACTGACGGAAACCGCCGTGATGCGCCGCAGCGATCTGGTCAAACAGACCATGGATGCTTTGGGGCGTCTGGGCGTGCGTTTCTCCCTGGACGATTTCGGCACCGGTTTTTCGTCATTCGTGCACCTCAACAGCCTGCCGATTGCCTTGTTGAAGATCGACAAAAGCTTTGTCGGTGGCATGGAGACGCGTGAGGAAAATCGCAAGCTGGTCCACGCGATGATCAACCTCGCCCACAACCTAAACCTGGAAGTGGTCGCCGAGGGCGTTGAAACCCTTGAACAGCTTGAGCTGCTGCGTGATTTTGGTTGTGATCAGGTGCAGGGTTACCTGATTAGCAAGCCGTTGCCACTGGCGGAGTTGGTTGAGTATCTGGAGTTCGGTTCCAGCCAACCGGCGCTGGAAGTGATGGTTTAGCCGATCTGTCATCTGGCACGAACCCTTGTGGGAGCGACCCTGCTCGCGATAGCGGAGTATCAGTCAGCATCAATGTTGCCTGCATGGCTTCATCGCGAGCAGTCGAGTGTCGACCGGCTGCTCCCACAGGAAACTCAGTCTGTCTGAACGACTTCGAAACCCGGCTGTGACAACGGCTCACGCCGGATCATCCGCTTCATCTTCCATTCGAACGCCAGCGTCAGGCTCACGGCCGAGCAGGCGAGCCCCAGTGCCAGACCCCACCAAACACCCGTCGGCCCCCAATGGAGATGGAAAGCCATCAACCATGCAGCCGGAGCGCCGATCAGCCAATAGCAGGCGAGGCCGACCAGAAAGGTAGTCTTGGCGTCCTTCAGGCCGCGAATACAGCCCATGGCGATAGTTTGCGTGCCGTCGAAAAACTCGAACCACGCCGCCACCATCAACAGGCTCACCGCAAGATTGATCACTTCGCGAAACGCCGGGTCGTTATGGTCCAGGAACAGTCCCACCAGTTGGTTCGGCATCAGCCAGAAGACCATGGCAAACCCGAGCATCGCCGCGCCACCAAAGGCAATCCCGACCCGCCCGGCCAAGCGCGCATCGAGCAGCTGCCCGGCGCCGTAGTGCTGGCCGATGCGCATGGTGATCGCATACGAAAGCCCCGCCGGAATCATGAACGCCACCGAGACGATTTGCAGGGCGATCTGATGCGCCGCCAATTGCGTACTGCCCATGGTGCCCATGCACAACGCGGCAAACGCAAACAGACCGACCTCTACCGCGTAGGTGCCGCCAATCGGCAAGCCCAGACGCCACAGCTCGCGCAAGTACTGGCGATTGGGCCGTGACAGGCCCTTGCGCAGTGGGTACGCGTCGTAAGCCGGGTGCCGGCGAATATGCCAGGCCAGGCCCAGCGCCATGCAGTTGGCGACGATGGCGGTGACCAGGCCGATCCCCATCAAACCCATTTTCGGCAGGCCGAACATGCCGGTGATCAACGCATAGTTGAGCAGGAAGTTGGCGACGGTCCCGACGAGGCTGATGACCATCACCGGCGTTGTCCGGCCAATGGCGCTGGTAAAACCGCGCAGGGCCATGAAGCTCAGGTAGCCGGGCAGGGCGAACGGCAGAATCAACAGGAACTGGCCGGCCGCGTGCACGTTGCTTTCGGTCTGGCCGAACAGCAGCAACACCGGTTTGAGGTTCCAGAGCAGCAGACCTGCCACGAGCGCCATCAACCACGCCAGCCAAAGCCCGGCCTGGGTCAGCCGGGCGGCGCCTTCGATGTCGCCAGCACCCTGCCGGATCGCCACCAGCGTGCCGACCGCCGCGATCACGCCAATGCAGAAAATCGATACGAACGAATAGCTCGCCGCGCCCAGACCGCCACCGGCCAAGGCTTCCGGGCTGAGCCGAGCCATCATCAAGGTATCGGTGAGGATCATCAGCATGTGCGCCAACTGCGAGGCAATCAGCGGCCCCGCCAGCMGCAGGATGGCCCAGAGTTCGGTACGTGCTGGATGCTGCATGATCATCACGCTCGTTTAGTCAGATAAATCGGGAAGGGTTGATTCTCGGCGCTCGCAAGCGTTTGCACAAAGGGATAAAAACGATTGCTCGCATGACTAAAACTCATGCTGGAGAGTTTCTGATAAGGTTCCGGGGTCGCGCTATAGGAGCTTTCCCAATGTCTCGTCGTCTTCCTCCGTTGTATGCCCTTCGCGCTTTCGAGGCCGCAGCGCGGCACAGTTCGTTTACCCGTGCTGCCGAAGAATTGTCGATCACCCAAAGCGCCGTCAGCCGACATGTGCGTACGCTGGAGGAGCATTTTGCCTGTCGGCTGTTTCAGCGCAGCGGACGCAATTTGCAACTGACCGAGGCCGCACGTTTGCTGCTGCCGGGTGTGCGTGAGGGCTTTGGTGCGCTGGAGCGGGCCTGCAATACCTTGCGCGCCGAAGATGACGTCTTGCGCATGAAAGCCCCTTCGACCCTGACCATGCGCTGGCTGTTGGCGCGACTCAGTCGTTTCCGGCATTTGCAGCCAGGTAACGAGGTGCAACTGACCAGCGCCTGGATGGACGTCGACTCGGTGGACTTCAATCACGAACCGTTCGATTGCGCGGTGTTGTTGAGCAACGGGCATTTTCCACCGGACTGGGAAGCCAGTTACCTTTTCCCGGAGCTGCTGATCCCGGTCGGCTCACCAAATCTGTTGAATGATCAGCCATGGGATGTCGAGCGGCTGGCCAGCACTGAATTGCTCCACCCGACTCCCGATCGACGTGACTGGCGCAGTTGGCTGGAGCGCATGGGCCTGTCAGAGCAGGTGTCGCTCAAGGGCGGGCAGGTGTTCGACACGCTGGAGCTGGGGATGATCGCCGCTGCCCGGGGTTATGGGGTATCGATGGGCGACTTGCTGATGGTGGCCGAAGATGTGGCTCAGGGGCGTTTGAGTTTACCGTGGCCGACCGCCGTTGCCAGCGGCCTGAATTATTACCTGGTCTGGCCGAAAACCCGCCCTGGCGGTGAACGTTTGCGCCGCCTCAGCGACTTCCTGCAAGGCGAAGTCCAGGCCATGGAGTTGCCGGATGTCGAGCGCCTCGACTGAATCGATCTAGCTGCCGCCATGGTGGCCATGAGCAATATCCTTGTGAGTCGCTCAAGTATTCATCCGCGCCGCCGAATCCTTGAAAGTGGAACCTTCGTTCTGAAAGGTTTCGTGCTTCCCTTATTACTGGATATTTTGCCGAGCCACGCGACGCGATCAGGATGATCCGGCTCCTCGGCCAGGAGCTGTCATGTCTCAACCTCGTGCCCGGATCGCCTCACAATTGGGGCTTGCCCTTGCCGTCATCCTCGCGGTCGTCATCAGTGGCAGCACGGTGTTCGCCCTGCGCTCGCTGGATTCTGCCAACCTCGACACGCGTGAAGAGCATCTGGCCAGTGAGGCGCGGTTGCTGGCCGACCAGTTGAGCACTTTCCACGGCACCCTGCGCGAAAGCACCCAGCGCCTGAGCGGGTTGTTTGAAAAGCGTTTCAGCGGCGGTTTGAGCGTGCACCCTGAGCAGCCGGTGACGGTGGCGGGCGTGCAGACACCGGGCCTGCATCTGGGCAACGAAGTGTTGAACAACAACTTCGACAAGGTCGATGAGTTCAAGCAAATGACTGCCGGCGTGGCGACGTTGTTCGTGCGCAGTGGCGAGGACTTCATTCGGGTCAGCACCTCGTTGAGCAAGCAGGACGGCACCCGCGCCATTGGCACGCTGCTCGACCATGCGCACCCGGCCTATCAGCGGCTGATGACGGGGCAGAGCTATGTCGGCCGGGCCTTGCTGTTCGATCGTTCCTACATGACGCAGTACACCCCCGTACGCGACAGCAGTGGCAAGGTGATCGCGGTGTTGTTCGTAGGATTTGATTACACCGACGCGCAGAGCRCGCAGTTCGACAACCTCAAACGCTTCCGCATCGGCCAGAGCGGTTCGCTGGCGCTGCTCGATGAGCAAAACAAATGGCTGGTGCCGCCGGCCGGCGTGCAGGCGCTGGACCAGGCGACTTCGACCATCGCCAGTTTAGCCAGGACGCCGGGGCAGGGCGCGTTCTGGAGCGACAAGTCCGAAGACTTCTACAGCGTTGCGGTGCCGTTCGAGGGTGGGCCATGGTCAGTGGTGGCGAGCATGCCGAAAAGCGAAATCCGCGCAGTGACCTGGAGCGTCGGTATCCGCCTGGCCATTGGCAGCCTGCTGGCGATGCTGCTGGCAGTGGGCGCGGCAGTCTGGCTGTTGCGCAGCAAACTGGCACCGCTGGGTGATCTGGTGCGGCAGGCCGAAGCCTTGGGCGCGGGTGATCTGAGCGTGCGTTTGAACGTGTCGAGCCAGGATGAAATCGGTCAACTGGCGCGCAGCTTCAATCAGATGAGCCAGGCTCTATCGACCATGGTCGAGCACATCCGCAAGGCCTCGGAGGAGGTCAACAGTCGCGCCCAGGCATTGTCCGGGTTATCGGGCGGTGCGTATGAAGGGATGGAACAGCAGTCCGGTGAAATCACCAGCATGGCCGGCGCTGTGGAAGAGTTCAGTGCGACCTCGCTGAACATCGCTGACAACATGGGCAACACCGAGCGTCTGGCTCAGGAAAACGCCCAGCAAACGCGGATCGGTCGTACCTCGATGGAAGAAGCCTCTTCTTCCCTTGAGCAGATTGCCAGTGCTCTCAATAGCACCGCGACGGTGATCAACACTCTGGGTCAGCGCTCCCAGGAAATTGGCGGCATTGTCGGGGTGATTACTGCGATTGCCGATCAAACCAATTTACTGGCGCTCAACGCCGCCATCGAAGCCGCGCGTGCCGGCGAACAGGGCCGTGGTTTTGCGGTGGTGGCAGACGAAGTGCGCAACCTGGCCTCGCGCACTCGCGAAGCGACTGACGAGATTTCCGGGATGATCCAAAGCATCCAGCAGGAAACCGGCAACGCCATCAGCACCATGGAGCAAGGCAACCTGCTGATGCGCGAAGGCCTGACACGCAACGCCAATGTTGCGTCGGCGCTGGCACGGATCGACGAACAAAGCCGCTCGGCCGGCCAGCAATTTGCTGCGATCACCACCGCCACCCAGGAGCAGAGCAGCACCGCGACCTTGCTTAGCAGCAACCTGCAAAGCATCGCCATGGCCAACAGCGAGCAGCGTGAAGTGGTGTCGAACCTGGCGATCACCGCCAAGGAGCTGGAGAAACTGGCGGCGGATTTGCGGCATGAGGTTGATCGTTTTCGCTGAGGTACCTCTGGAATTGCCATCGCTGGCAAGCCTGTTGTTGGCGATTGAATCCGGCGACTGAGGTTTGCGGGAGTTGCGCTGTTTTTATGCTTGCTGAAACGTTTCATCAGCGCTATAAAAACGGCACAACTCCAAGAAAGGTTTTCCCCATGACCCCGCTCAAACTGCTCGTCACTCTCGGCGCAATGACCGCTGCCTCCCACGTCATGGCCTGGGATTACGTGCTGCTCGATACCGACAAGGCTGCCCAGAACCAGCAAATCACCAGCCAACAGCTCGGTGTGAAGACCGACAAACCGTTCTCCGTGACCCTGCGCACCCTGCACGGCGGTCGGCAGGAGGGCGTCAGCATTGTTGACATTGATAACGGCACGATGAAACTCTCGGTGGTGCCGACCCGTGGGATGAACGTCCTGCAGGCATCGGTAGGCAATGTGCGTATGGGGTGGGATTCGCCGGTCAAGGACGTGGTCAATCCGTCCTTTATCGAACTCAACGGGCGTGGCGGATTGGGCTGGCTCGAAGGCTTCAATGAACTGGTCACCCGCTGTGGCTACGAATGGGTTGGCCACCCCGGCATGGACAACGGCGAACTGCTGACCCTGCATGGTCGCGCCGCGAACATTCCAGCCAGTAAAGTCACGCTGCACATCGATGAAAAACCGCCTTACGCCATCAGCCTGCGCGGTGAGTTGAAAGAGCAGGCGTTCAAGAAAGTCGACTTCTCGGTGAGCACCGAACTGGTCACCGAACCCGGCAGCGTACGCTTCGCCCTCAACGACACCCTGACCAACAACGGCGACTATCCGAAGGAATACCAGGCGCTCTACCACAGCAACTTCAGCACTCCATTCCTGGAGCAGGGCGCCCGCTTCGCTGCGCCGGTGAAACAGGTGTCACCGTTCAACGACAAGGCCAAAGGGGATTTGCCCGACTGGCAAACCTACCGCGCGCCGACCAAGGACTACGACGAAACCGTCTACAACGTCGTGCCGTATGCCGATACCAAGGGCGACACGCTGACCGTGCTGCACAACAAGGCGGGCAGCCTCGGGGTGTCGGTTGGCTTCAATACCAAGCAATTGCCAGTGTTCTCCCTGTGGAAAAACACCGATACCCAAGGCCAGGGCTATGTCACGGGGCTGGAGCCGGGGACGAGTTTTTCCTACAACCGCCGGTATCAGCGGCCACTGAACCTGGTGCCGACGATTGCGGCCAAGGAGCAGAAACAGTTCCAGATCAGCTACAGCTTGCTGGCGGATAAGGTGGCTGTGGATAAAGCGTTGGCGCAGGTGAGTGAGATTCAGGCTGGACGAGAGACTGAGGTGAGGCAAACACCGTTGGTGGATCTCACCAAGGAATAAGCTCGACTAGTTTGCGCTCGGTCGATACTGCAGCGCTTCGGCCAGATGCTCGCGGGTGATGCCATCGACTTGTTCAAGGTCCGCCAGGGTGCGCGCTACCTTGAGCAGTCGGTGTGCCGCTCGTAGCGACAAGGTCAATCGCTCGCACGCGGATTCCAACCAGTGTTCGTCGGTTGTGGATAACGTGCAGTGTCGGCGCAGGCCGGGTAAATCGAGGAAAGCATTGGCGCAGCCTTGGCGTTTGTATTGTCGCTCCCTTGCGTCCGCGACCAGAGCAGCGGCGGTTACGGTGTCATCGCCGGGTTTTGCTGCCGGATTCAACGCTGTGACTTCGCGGGCAACCGTCAGGTGCAGATCAATACGGTCCAGCAGTGGCCCCGACAGTTTGTTGCGATAACGCTGGATCTGGTCCGGTGAGCAGCAACAACGGCCGCTCGGCTCGCCAAGATATCCACAGGGGCACGGATTCATGGCGGCCACCAGTTGAAAGCGCGCAGGAAAACGCACGCGGTCACGGGCCCGGGAAATCACGATGCACCCCGATTCCAGCGGTTCTCTCAGCACCTCCAGCACCTTGCGATCAAACTCCGGCAGCTCATCGAGGAACAGGACGCCGTGGTGGGCGAGGGTGATTTCGCCGGGCTGCGGTTTTGAGCCTCCGCCCACCAGTGCCGGGCCGGACGCCGAATGGTGTGGCTGGCGGAAAGGTCGTTGCGGCCAATGGCTCAACGGCACACAACTGGCGACCGATTGAATCGCCGCGACTTCCAGCGCTTCACTCTCGGCCAGTGGCGGCAGCAGCCCGGGCAAACGACTCGCCAGAAGGGTTTTCCCCGTCCCCGGTGGCCCGCTGAACAACAGGTTATGAGCCCCCGCAGCAGCAATCAGCAATGCACGTTTGGCCGCGATCTGGCCCTGCACTTCAT
This sequence comes from Pseudomonas sp. 05T35, assembly GCF_056396605.1. Taxonomy (NCBI): domain Bacteria; kingdom Pseudomonadati; phylum Pseudomonadota; class Gammaproteobacteria; order Pseudomonadales; family Pseudomonadaceae; genus Pseudomonas; species Pseudomonas sp. 05T35. Next base: position 1,623 of record NZ_JBFTLU010000051.1, on the reverse strand, counting down.
TCAAGTCCGGATAAGGTTTGCTGGCATAGAGCAAGCCATTGGAAACAAACGGTTCTACGGGTGTGTGGCCATTGAAGTGCGCGACCGCCTCCAGCAGATGATCCACCGCAATGACCTTCAGTCCTGACGCCAGGCACGCTTCCTCGGCATTTGCCCGCGGCACCATCAGCGATCGTCCAGCCTTGCGCGCCGCCAGTGCCGCCGGCAACACACCACGGACCGCCCGCACTTCGCCTGACAGCGCCAACTCACCCAGACACTCGACGTCATCCAGCGTCAAAGTCGGCACCTGCACACTGGCAGCCAGAATCCCCAAGGCGATCGCCAGATCGAAGCGCCCGCCGTCCTTCGGTAAATCGGCCGGGGCGAGATTCAAGGTGATACGTCGCGCCGGAAATTGCAGCCCGGAATTGATGATCGCACTGCGCACCCGATCCTTGCTTTCCTTCACCGCTGCTTCCGGCAACCCCACCATCGTCAGCGATGGCAGGCCGTTGGCCAAATGGACTTCTACGGTAACGGCGGGCGCTTCCACACCGATCTGGGCGCGGCTATGGACGATGGCCAGAGACATGATCATTCCTTGAGCTGACGAGAACCGCTTCCTGCGGTTTTTTTGAAGGGTAGTTGCGACGTAGTGGTTTAGCGCGGCGGCTGAGGAGCGAAACCTTCGCAGGATGTTGCGGATGTCGATGTATAGAGTGCGAGAACGAAAAAACCGCCATTTAGACTGATGCCTGTCAGTTAAGCCGTAACGCGATCCGTAGCAGCTGCCGAAGGCTGYGTTCGGCTGCGAAGCAGTCGTAAAATCTCGCTATGCGGTCTTTCAGATTAACCGTGCAAGCAGGATCTACGAGTGCTGCACACTCGAACGCAGCCTTCGGCAGCTGCTACAGGTCTTACGCCGCGCCCTGAATCTCGTAACTGACTGGCATTAGCCATTTAGGCGGCGAGCCACCCAGATGTTCATTAAAGCGACTGAACCACCCGTGAAGCGCGTTTCCACCACGGGGCATTGACCATACTTCGTGGTCGTTCCCCCTCCGGCAACATATGTGAAACATCCTGCAGCCGGATCCACGGCTGGTTGTTCCAGTGCAGCAAGCTCAGCGACATTTCCGGCCAGTTCAGCAGGCTCAGTATCGGGCGTTCGGCTGTGGCAGGTTGCTGGGCGTCTCTAAGGGCTGGAACCACGTCGTGGGTCAGCCATTCCCGTAGGCCCCGGTATTCGGGGCAGTAGTGATAAACCAGCAGCGCGTAAACGCCGGATTCGCTGATCAGCAACGTATGTTCGATGCAGCCGTGGATGTGCATTGTCGCGGTTTGGTATTGATCAGGATCGAGTTTGCGTAGCGCGCGTTCGTCGAGGAACAGCCGAAGCAATCGACCGAGGTCGCGGGCACTGAACCAAGGCTGGTTTTCCAGCAGCAGGGCGTGGAGGTGGAGTTTGTGGCGGGTGAAGATGTGAGGGATCAGATAATTTTCATCCATGGTGCAGTACCCAAGTTCGCTTGAGGGAAACTGCCACTGATCGTCGCCAAACAATAAGGGTGGCAGCTGTGCGCGGGTTGGCGAACCGGTGCAAGCGAATACCGGCAGACCCGAAGATCTCCCACACACAGC
>NZ_JBFTLU010000050.1:0-32520 GCF_056396605.1 Pseudomonas sp. 05T35 | reverse complement strand
GCGTACAGGCGCTCGAAGGCGAGCTGTTCCTTGCCCGGCTCGCCGATGTTCAGGCCCCACACAGTCAGTTCAAGACTGAAGGGATTGAGTTCGATCCGTTGAATGTGCGCAGGCACCGCCGCGTAGTTGGCCAATTGTTGATTGGCGATCCGCAAGGCAATGCCCGGTAAAATCAGAAACCCCAACAGGCTGTAAAGGGCGACGGCAATCAACAAGGCGCCGATGGCGCGAATCAATCCTTTGGGCATGTTCGGCTTCAACTATCGGAATCGGGAGTGCCTTGGAGTATGGCATGCGACTCTGGTTCCGAAGCAATCACCTTGAACTGTAATTGTCTGGTTTTTTCGAAAGCGCTCAGAGTTGCAGGATCAGGGTTTTCAGCGGCGGCTGCTGATCCATCGACGGAAAGTCGCCACCAGGTGTCAGCACTTTCCAGTCACGCACCGGGCGTCCGGCCTTTTCTGCGCAGCGCAACACCTGCTCACGCCAGTCGTCCATGCTGACTTTCGCCAGGTTGTTGCAGCAGATCAGCACGCCATCATCGGCGGTGGTCAACAGCGCCGGTTTGAGCAGGCTTTGATAGTCGCGCAGCAGGTCAACGGTGCCGAATGCGCTTTTGGCCCAGGCTGGAGGATCGAGCAGGACCAGGTCGTATTGACGCTGTTCCAGGCGCGGGTAACTGGGCAGTTTCTGCCCGCGGCGCTGGCTGATCGGCAGGCCGGCGAGTTGGCGGATGGCCGGGAAATAATCGGACTGCACGAACTGCATGGTTGGCAGCTGCGGGTTGAGCAGGCCGTTCTCGCGGCCGACGGCCAGGTTGCCCTCGGCGAAATCCAGATTACACACCTCGCGTGCCCCGCCGGCCGCAGCGCAAAGGCCGACGCCACAGGTGTAGGCGAACAGGTTCAGCACGCTTTTGCCGGCGCTGTGGTCCTTGACCCAGCCGCGGGCGTTGCGCAGGTCGAGAAACAACAGAGGGTCTTGCCCGGCGTGGCGACCACGGACGCGGTAGTTCAGGCCCCATTCGTGGCCGACCATATCGGCAAGCGCGGCTTCATCGGCGCGGTAGACCGTGTCTTCGCGATCAATGCGCGAGTTACCCCGCGAGCGGTCGTTGTAGACCAACAGGGTGTCCAGGCCGAGATGCTGGTTGATGATCGCGTGCAACGCGAGCAAGTCATCGCGTTCCAGTGACTGGTGAAAGCTCTGGACCAGCAGTTGTGGGCCATAACGGTCGATGGTCAGGCCGCCGGCACCTTCCTGGCTGCCATGAAACAGTCGATAGCAGTCGGTGCCTTGCTGGTGCAGCTCGGCGAGCAAGTCTTGGCGATGATCGAGGGCGGCGCGCAGCGCCTGATTCAAGGAAGACATGCGGAGCGCCTTGCTGGGGAATTTGGCGCGAGAGTTTAACAGCTTGGCGCGGGACCGAGGTGCTGCCTTCGCGAGCCTGCTCGCGATGCTTTGAAGTTTTCTTCAAGTCAGCAGGCCCATCCGCCGTTTGGCCCGCTGCACCGAACCATTGCGCACCGCCCAGCGCAGCATCGGGGCACTGCGATTGACGCTGGCGCGAATCAGTTTGCGTTGCAGCGGATTCTGATGGACACCGAGCATGTCACTGGCCCAGTCGGGCAGCAGGTCGATGCCCGCCTGCATCATCAGCCCGCCGAAGGGCCTGGCCAGGCGGCTGGGTGACGGTGCAGCGAGGAGCAACCGCAGCACTTCGCGGCTGCGTTCATCGCACAGTAGTAGTGGGCGAACTCGCTCAAGGTACTCGCTGATTTCCCGCCGAGAGCGCGGAACATCGCGGGCGCCCAGTCGTTCGGCGACCAAGGCGATTTCAGCGTAGTAACGGTCCTGATCGGCGGGCGAAAGATTCGGATTGCGGTAGCGCAAATGCGCGGCGAGAAAATTGCTGACTTCGGCCACGTGCACCCAGGTCAGCAGGTCCGGATCGCTGGCGGCATAAGGGCGGCCATCGGGTGCGGTGCCGACCACTTGCAGGTGAATGGTGCGCACTTTCTCGATCAGCCACTCGGCGTCCTGACGCGAACCGAAGGTGGTACCGGAGATGAACTGCCCGGTGCGGCGAAGTCGACCGAGCATGTCTTCACGGAAGTTCGAGTGGTCCCAGACCCCGGCCAGCGCCAGCGGATGCAGGGCTTGCAGCATCAAGGCGCTGATGCCGCCAATGAGCATGCTGCTGAAGTCGCCATGCACTTGCCAGCTCACCGAGTCGGGACCGAAGAGGCCGGGATCACCCTTGGGGTTTTCCAGGTCGAGCTTGCCCAGTGAAAGGCCGGACAGGCTCATGATCTGGGTTTCGATGCGGCTTCGGATGAATTCCATGACGACTCGGTGGCAACAACATTAAAAGGTGCGCGGCCAGCGGCCGCGCCTGGGTGATCAGATCATTGGTTCAGACGCTTGTCGATCAGACCAGCGACCACACCGGGATCGGCCAGGGTCGAAGTGTCGCCAAGGCTATCGAGCTCATTGCAGGCGATCTTGCGCAGGATACGCCGCATGATCTTGCCCGAACGGGTTTTCGGCAAGGCCGGCGCCCATTGAATCAGATCGGGTCTGGCGAAACTGCCGATTTCCTGGCTGACGTGGGCCAGCAGTTCTTTTTTCAACGCGTCGCTGGGTTCGATGCCGTTCATCGGCGTGACAAAGGCGTAGATGCCCTGGCCCTTGAGGTCGTGGGGGTAACCGACCACCGCGGCCTCGGCGATGCTGTCATGCAGTACCAGTGCGCTTTCGACTTCGGCGGTGCCGATGCGGTGTCCGGAAACGTTGATCACATCATCGATGCGCCCGGTGATCCAGTAGTCGCCCTCTTCATCGCGCCGTGCGCCGTCGCCGGTGAAGTAATAGCCGGGGTAGGGTTTGAAATAGGTATCGACCATTCGTTGCGGGTCGCCGTAGACACTGCGGATTTGCCCTGGCCAGCTTGATTTTATGGCGAGCACGCCGCTGCCGGCGCCGCTGATTTCCTTGCCTTGTTCATCGAGCAATACCGGTTGCACGCCGAACATCGGCCGGGTCGCGCAGCCGGGTTTGATCCGTTGTGCGCTGACCAGCGGGCTGAGCATGATGCCGCCGGTTTCGGTCTGCCACCAGGTGTCGACGATCGGGCAGCGCTGCTCGCCAACTGCGTTGAAATACCAGTCCCAGGCTTCCGGGTTGATGGGTTCGCCGACACTGCCTAGCAGCCGCAAACTGGCGCGCGAGCTGTCTTTCAACGGCTCCAGGCCTTCGCGCATCAGGGCCCGCAAGGCGGTGGGTGCGGTGTAGAAGATGTTCACCTGGTGCTTGTCGATGACTTGCCAGAACCGCGAGCTGTTCGGGTAGCTTGGCACGCCTTCGAAGATCAGGGTGGTCGCGCCATTGGCCAGTGGCCCATAGACGATATAGCTGTGGCCGGTGACCCAGCCGACGTCGGCGGTGCACCAGAAGACTTCGCCGTCGCGGTAGTCGAACACGTACTTGAAGGTCATCGCCGCTTGCAGCAGATAGCCGCCAGTGGTGTGCAGCACGCCTTTGGGTTTACCGGTGCTGCCGGAAGTGTAAAGGATGAACAACGGGTCTTCGGCGTCCATGGGTTCTGGCGGGCAGTCGTCACTGACATCGCGCAGAGCCTGGTGATACCAGAGATCGCGGCCTTCGACCCAATTGACCTCGATCTGTGTGTGTTCGACCACGACGACGGTACTGACGGCCGGGCAACTGAGCAGCGCTTTGTCGACGTTCTGTTTGAGCGGTACGTATTTACCGCCACGTACCCCTTCATCGGCGGTAATCACGGTACGGCAGTCTGCGTCGAGGATCCGGTCACGCAGGGAGTCGGGGGAAAACCCGCCAAAGACCACCGAGTGCACGGCGCCAATACGTGCGCAGGCGAGCATTGCGTAGGCGGCTTCAGGGATCATTGGCATGTAGATGCACACCCGGTCGCCTTTTTTTACGCCCCGGCTTTTCAGCACGTTGGCCAGGCGCCGGTTTTGATGTCCGAGTGTTGAACGCTTTGCCAGGGGCTCGACCAGTCGAGAAAACGCTTGGCCTGTTCGGCCCAGAAGATGTCGGGTTGCTCGATGGATTGGCGGTACAGGCGCTGGTAGTCGTCCTGACTCAGTTGCGCAGCCTGGCGGACGGCATCGGCTTTGGGGAACGTGCTGATATCGAACATGGCGGTTCCTTATGCTTGTATTGCACAAGTTATAAAGATGCGCCGAGTGACTATCGGGTTCAAGTCGTACAGGAAACCAATGTGGGAGCGAGCCTGCTCGCGATGACGGCTTAACATTCAACGAAAACGTTGGCTGAAATTCCGCTATCGCGAGCAGGCTCGCTCCCACAGGTTTTGCAGAGCGTTTCAGATCAACCGCGATGACGACCGCGGAAGTAGTTGATCAGGCCCTGGGTCGAAGCGTCTTCGGCCGGGGTTTCCTCGCTGCCGACCAAGCGGCTGTAGACGCCTTTGCCCAGCTCCTTGCCCAACTCCACGCCCCATTGGTCGAAGGCGTTGATGCCCCAGATCACGCTCTGCACGAACACCTTGTGCTCGTACATCGCGACCAGCGCGCCAAGACGACGCGGGCTGATGCGCTCGACTACCAGGGTGTTGCTCGGGCGGTTGCCCGGGATCACCTTGTGCGGCGCGAGTTTTTGCACCTGGTCTTCGGCCACGCCTTTTTCACGCAGCTCGGCTTCCGCCTCGGCGCGGGTCTTGCCGAGCATCAGCGCCTGGCTTTGCGACAGGCAGTTGGCGTACAGCCACTGGTGGTGGTCGGCAACCGGGTTGAAGCTGACGATCGGCACGATGAAGTCGGCTGGAATCAGTTGGGTGCCCTGGTGCAGCAACTGGTGATAGGCGTGTTGACCGTTGCAACCGACGCCGCCCCAGATGACCGGACCGGTATCGGTGGAAACCGGCGTGCCGTCCTGACGTACGCTCTTGCCGTTGGATTCCATGTCCAGTTGCTGCAAGTGCTTGGTGATGTTACGCAGGTAGTGGTCGTACGGCAGGATCGCGTGGCTTTGCGCGCCCCAGAAGTTGCCATACCAGACACCCAGTAATGCCAGCAGCACCGGCATGTTCTGTTCAAACGGTGCGCTCTGGAAGTGCTGGTCCATGGTGTAGGCGCCGGACAGCAGTTCCTTGAAGTTCGACATGCCGATGGCCAGGGCAATCGGCAAACCGATGGCCGACCACAGCGAGTAACGCCCGCCAACCCAGTCCCACATCGGGAAGATGTTCTCTTCGCGAATACCGAAGGCCACAGCCGCCGCGTTGTTGCTCGAAACGGCGATGAAGTGGCGATACAGCTCGGCTTCGGAGCCGCCCTGAGCCAGGTACCAGGCGCGCGCGGCCTGGGCGTTTTTCAGGGTTTCGAGGGTGTTGAAGGATTTCGAGGAAACGATGAACAGTGTGGTTTCGGCACGAATCTTTGCCGACAACTCATGGAATTCGCTGCCGTCGATGTTCGCCAGGTAATGGCAGCGCACGCCTTTCTGGGCGTAGGACAACAGCGCTTCGGACACCAGCTCAGGGCCGAGGAACGAACCACCGATGCCGATGTTCACCACGTCAGTGATCGGCTTCTCGGTGTAACCGCGCCACAGGCCGTCGTGAATGCGCCCGACCAGCTCGGTGATCTGGTTCAGCACTTTGTGCACGTCAGGCATGACGTTGACGCCATTGACCGACAGCTTGTCGCCCACCGGGCGGCGCAGGGCCGTATGCAGCGCCGGACGGCCTTCGGAGGCATTGACGATTTCGCCGTTGAACAACGCCTTGATCGCGTCCTGCAAGCCGACTTCGTTCGCCAGGCCCACCAGCAGATTACGGGTTTCGGTGTTGATCAGGTTTTTCGAGTAATCAAGAAATAGCCCACAGCTGCTCAGTGTGAACTGGGTAAAACGCTGCGGGTCGGCATTGAACGCTTCGCGCATGCTGAAATCCTGCATGGCTTGGCGGTGATCATTCAGCGCCTGCCAGGCTGGCAGAGCGGTAACGTCATGAGGAGTGCGGTAGTACGCCATCGCTGCGGGTTTCCTTTTACTTGGACTGCCTTTAGGACACTGAAAAATCCGGAATGTCCTGTTTGATGACAGGCACCCTCCGGTTGAACTGCGAATAAACGATTAAATAGCGCAGGGCGATAACAGTAAACCTCGCGGTGTGATCTGTCTTGGCTTTGTCTGACCTGTGGCCGGTACTTTTTTGTACCGGCACATCAGGTAGCCAGGCAGGCGGGTTTTCAGTGTTCGGAGTACGGGGGAGGGTTCAGGCGACCTGAACCGGGATGGCATTGCTGGTATGGCTCAACTCGTTGCCTGGAGCCATGTAGAGCATGCGCGGTTTGAAATTGAGCAGTTCGGCTTCGCTGTAATGAGCGTAGGCGCAGATGATCACCCGATCACCGACCTTGGCCTTGTGTGCGGCGGCGCCGTTGACCGAGATCATGCGCGAGCCTTCTTCGCCACGGATGGCGTAAGTGGTGAAGCGTTCGCCGTTGTCGACGTTGTAGATCTGGATCTGTTCGTACTCACGGATCCCGGACAGGTCCAGCCATTCGCCGTCGATGGCGCAAGAGCCTTCATAGTCGAGCAATGCGTGGGTGACTTCGGCGCGATGCAGCTTGGCCTTGAGCATGATGGCGTGCATGAGTGTTTCCTTGGGCTGATCCGAACCGCGGCAGTTTGCCCGAAGCCTTTGAGGCCGGCAATACACCGTGAGAAACCGACTGCAATCTACAAAAACAACACCGATCTATTGTGGGAGCGAGCCTGCTCGCGATGGCGGCTTGACACTCAACAAAGATGTTGGCTGCCAGACCGCTATCGCGAGCAGGCTCGCTCCCACATTCAGTTTTGCAGTGTTCAGACTAGCGCGTCGAGGTTCAGGTGCAGGTTGTCGATCAATCGAGTCGTGCCCAGGAAGGCGGCGGCAAGGATTACCAGGTCACGGTCATCCGCGGTCGCTGGGCGCAGGGTCAGCGTGTGGCGGATTTCCAGGTAATCAGGACGCAAACCGGCGGCCTGGAGCTGATCGATCTTCCGTGCCAGGAGCGCCGGATAATCGCGTTCACCCTGCTTGATGGCCTCGGCGATGTCGCTCAGCGTGCGATACACCACGGGCGCGACGGCTCGCTGCTCTTCGCTGAGGAAACCATTGCGCGAGGACAGCGCCAGGCCGTCGGCCGCTCTTACGGTGGGCTCGCCAATGATCTGGATCGGCATGTTCAGGTCATGCACCAGCGCACGAATCACCGCCAGTTGCTGAAAGTCTTTCTGGCCGAAGACCGCCAGGTCCGGCTGGACCATGTTGAACAACTTGCTGACCACGGTCGCCACACCTTCGAAATGTCCGGGGCGGCTGGCGCCACACAGGCCTTCAGAAAGCAGTGGAACGCTGACGCGGGTCTGGCCGGCCATGCCGTCCGGGTACATTTCCTCGACGGTCGGGGCGAACAGCAGGTGACAGCCGGCTTGCAGCAGTTTCTCCTGGTCGGCGGCCAAGGTCCGCGGATACTTGTCGAGGTCTTCGCCGGCACCGAATTGCAGCGGGTTGACGAAAATGCTTGCGACCACAAAGTCCGCTCGTTGGGCGGCTTTGGTGACCAGTGCGACGTGGCCGCTGTGCAGGTTGCCCATGGTTGGTACGAAGCCGATACGTTTGCCTTCGCCGCGAGCGCGGGCGACGGCGGCACGCAGTTCGCGTACGGTCTTGACAGTGTTCATGCAGAGAATCCGTGTTCGGCGCCAGGGAAGGTTGCGGCTTTGACTTCAGCGACGTAAGCGCTCAGGGCGGCTTGAATGCTGTCTTTGCCAGCCATGAAGTTCTTCACGAACTTCGGTGCGCGGCCGGTGATGGACAGGCCGAGCATGTCGTGCAGTACCAGTACCTGACCGTCGGTGGCATTGCCGGCGCCGATGCCGATCACCGGAATCTTCACCGCTTGAGTGATTTCGTGGGCCAGCTCGCTCGGTACACATTCGAGCAACAGCATCGCCGCGCCGGCCTGTTCCAGGGCAATCGCGTCGGCGCGCATCTGCCGGGCCTGGTTTTCATTGCGGCCCTGAACTTTATAGCCGCCGAGAATGTTCACCGACTGCGGCGTCAGACCCATGTGCGCGCACACCGGAATACCGCGTTCGGCCAGCAGACGAATCGACTCGGCCAGCCACAGTGCGCCTTCGACCTTGATCATGTGTGCACCGGCCTGCATCAACTGGGCACTGTTGGTCATCGTTTGCTCGATGGTGGCGTAGGCCATGAACGGCAGGTCAGCGAGGATCAAGGCATCGGTGTTACCACGCTTGACCGCGGCGACGTGGTAAGCCATTTCGGCGTTGGTCACCGGCAGGGTGCTGTCGTGTCCTTGCAACACCATGCCAAGGGAGTCGCCCACCAGCAGCACTTCAACACCCGCCTCATTGCAAGCGTGGGCGAAGGTAGCGTCGTAGCAGGTCAGCATGGTGATTTTTTCACCCTTTTGCTTGAGGCTCTGCAATGTGGTCAAGGTGATAGCTGGCATGTAAGAAATCCTCATTCAGGCGCTTGGAAAACTACTGCGGGTAACGCGCGTGATTCTTCATTTACTCAGGCGCACGGTCTTGTGTCGTGCTTGAAAAGCCTGGATTGCGCCCTGTAGTGCCGGGTTGGCGGCAGCGGGACGCCTATAGTCGTGAGGAGAACTCGGGAAGTCAATTGGATGTGTTACCGCAATGTTACGCCGTTGGTGTTACCGGCGTTACTGATGCGATTCAGCAGGTTTCTCAGGAGCAACACAAACCAATGTGGGAGCGAGCCTGCTCGCGATCGCGGACTATCAGCCAACGTTTTCGATGAATGTTCAGCCGCTATCGCGAGCAGGCTCGCTCCCACAAGGGTGATTCATGTCAGCTCTGGGGGAGGCGTTCCAGTCCGACGAACGGACATGCAGCGAGCAGCTCACGCAGGTAACGGCCGTCCGCCAATTGCAGATCAGCGGGCGCCAGTTCGGCTAATGGGTACAGCACAAAAGCTCGGGCCTGCATGTGGTAATGGGGGACTTTGAGGCGGGGTTCGTCGATCAGTCGATCACCGAACAGCAGGATATCCAGATCCAGCGTGCGTGGGCCCCAGCGCTCATGACGCTCGCGACCCTGGTCTATTTCGATGGCTTGCAATGCATCGAGCAGCTCAAGCGGCGTCAGCGTGCTGTCGAGCGCGGCCACCGCGTTGGTATACCGCGGCTGGCCCGGCAGCAAGGAGTCGCTTTGATAGAAGGACGAAACTCCCACCAGCGCTGTCTTGGGTAACTGCGCGAGCGCTTCGACGGCGCTGCGCAATTGTTCCGCGGGGGCGGCGAGGTTGCTGCCCATGCCAATGTAAATGCGTTCCATCGATTTACTCGCCCGACGCACTCGGTACGCCAGCGGCACGTTTGCGCTTGGCGCCACCGCTACGGCGACGTTTACGCGGCGCACCGCTGGCACCGTCGTCCTTGCCACTGAGGTCGCGAATCATGTCGCGGCGTTCGCTTTCGTTGCCGTCCTGATAGTCCGTCCACCATTCGCCCAGGCCATTGGTCTGTTCGCCAGCGCTTTCACGCAGTAGCAGGAAGTCATAACCGGCACGGAATCGCGGGTTGTCCAGCAACAGGTCGGCACGTTTGCCGCTGCGGCGCGGCAGGCGCTCCTGCATGTCCCAGATCTCGCGGATCGGCATGGTGAAGCGCTTTGGAATCGCGATCCGCTGGCATTGCTCGCTGATCAGTTCGTGAGCCGCTTCCTGCATGGCCGGAATCGGTGGCATGCCACGATCCTGCAAGCGCAGTACGCGGGCCGGCAGGGCTGGCCAGAGCAGGGCGGCAAACAGGAACGCCGGCGTCACCGGTTTGTTCTGCTTGATCCGCAGATCGGTGTTGATCAGCGCTTCGCTGATCAGGGTGTGGGTGTAGGTCGGGTTGTGTTCCAGGGCTTCGGCGCTGGCCGGGAACAGTGGGTCGAACAATTGCAGGTCGACCAGCATCTCGAAGGTGTCCGCTGCATGACCCGAAAGGAACAGCTTCAACACTTCTTCGAACAAGCGCGCCGACGGGATCTCGCGCAGCATCGGTGCCAGGTTGCGGATTGGCAAAGCGCTGTGTTTCTCGATACCGAAGTCCAGCTTGGCAGCGAAACGCACCGCACGGAGCATCCGTACCGGGTCTTCCTGGTAACGCTGGGTCGGGTCGCCGATCAGGCGGATCAGGTGATTGCGGATGTCGTGTACGCCGTTGGCGTAGTCGAGAATGCGCTCGCTGACCGGATCGTAATACAGGGCGTTGATGGTGAAGTCGCGGCGTTGCGCGTCTTCTTCCAGGGTGCCGTAAACGTTGTCGCGCAGAATGCGCCCGCTTTCGTTACGCGAGGACTGGTTGCTGTCTTCTTCCTCGTCGTTTTGCGGGTGATTGGCGCGGAACGTCGCGACTTCAATGATTTCGCGACCAAAATGGATGTGCACCAGTTTGAATCGGCGCCCGATGATCCGCGCATTGCGAAACTCGGCGCGAACCTGTTCCGGCGTGGCGCTGGTGGCGACGTCGAAATCCTTGGGTGTGATATTGAGCAGCATGTCACGCACACAGCCACCGACCAGGTAAGCCTGGTAGCCGGCGCTCTGCRGGCGTTCGACGATGTTCACCGCGTAACGGCTGAACTGAGCCCGTTGCAGCGAGTGTTGGCTGCTGTTGAGCACTTCAGGCGTGCTGCGAATGTGTTGCGTACGACGCAAGGGAGAACGGAATGACTGGAACAGCTTCTTCAGCATGGGATGCACTGTTTGAAGGAATGTTCGGCCAAAACGAAGAATGACCGCATGATGGGCCGGGATTCTAGCATTTAGTCGGGGGATGGTGTAGGAAGCTGCGCAAGGTCTCTGTAGCAGCTGTCGAGCCATGCGAGGCAGCGTTCGGCGCGGGCCGCGTTGGCCAAACGCCAGAAACCACAAGGGGAGCCGAAGCTCCCCAAGAAGTAGTTGCATGCTCTATTTTTATTTTTGGTTTCGGGCTTCTTGTTTTTGTGTCGCGCCCTTGTCATGAAGGTTTCCTTCATGACCCTCCCAATCGGGAGCCAAGAGCAAACGGATTGCTTTGGTCGCTGTGTTGCAATGATCTATGCGATCCAACCAGTTCAGGCTCTGCCTTAGGGCAGTTTTTGTTGTTCTCGGCCTGGTTGCGGGGCAAGCCCCAAATACAACGCCTCTCCAAAAGAATCAGTTAGCTACGCCTCTCGCCGTCTTGTTTTTGTTGTGCGTGAGTCGATTCGTCTTATTTTTATTGTCTTGTGCATTGCTTGTTATTGTTCTTGTACCAAACATATAGCAGGTGCCGTGCCAACTTTTTCGAGCCCCAGTAAAACAAGGGGTTAGGTGCCTGGATCGACTTTTTCGGGGCAAAAAAAGCCGGGGCTTCGTTACCGTAAGCCCCGGCTTCTGTTACGAGAAAAAGCTGCGGTAACAGTTTTTTCACATGGTCATGTGTTACTCGCACACTCGACAGGTGACGTTCAGCTCTCGCTGGTCGCGCCGGTCTTGCGCCGTGGGATACCCAGGCGCTGGCGGCGCTCCCACAGGCATTTGCGACTGACGCCAAGTTTGCGGGCCAATTCGGTTTCGGTCATGTGATCCTGGTGTTCGAGGACGAAGTGCTGGAAGTAGTCTTCCAGTGACAGGTCTTCGGTGGGCTCGTGGCTGGTGTTACCGGTGCTGCCCTGTTGCGGTGCCAGGCCGATGAACTCGTCGTCTTCAAGATCGCTGAGCTCGATATCGATGCCCAGCAACTCGGCGGAAATCTCCGGGCTCTCACACAGGATGACGGCACGCTCGACAGCGTTTTCCAGTTCGCGCACGTTACCCGGCCAGGAGTAATGACGAATCGCCTGTTCGGCGTCCGGAGCGAATTTAAGGTCGGTGCGATTCACGCGCGCGCTCTGGCGGGCGAGGAAAGCATTGGCGATTTCGTTGACGTCCGCGCCACGCTCACGCAGGGCCGGCAGTTTCAGGGCGATAACGTGGAGACGGTAATACAAGTCTTCACGGAACTGGCCAATCTTGGCCAGGCTCTTCAGGTCACGGTGAGTCGCAGCGATCAGGCGTACGTCGACCTTCTGCGATTGCACCGAGCCCACGCGGCGGATTTCACCTTCTTGCAGCACGCGCAGCAGGCGCGCCTGGGCTTCAAGTGGCAGTTCGCCGATTTCATCAAGGAACAAGGTGCCGCCGTCGGCTGCTTCAACCAGGCCCGCGCGCCCGGCGCTGGCGCCGGTAAACGCGCCTTTCTCGTGGCCGAACAGCTCGGACTCGATCAGGCTTTCCGGGATGGCTGCGCAGTTCACCGAAATCATCGGCGCCTTGGCGCGTTTGGACAGGTTGTGCAGGGCGCGGGCGACCAGCTCTTTACCGGTGCCTGATTCGCCCTGAATCAATACATTGGAATCGGTAGGGGCCACTTTACGGATTTTGCCGTACAGATCCTGCATCGGTGGGCACGAGCCAATGATGCCGATTTCGCCATTGCTGTTATCGACAGCGGACTTCGCGGAGCCGCTGGCTTTGCCGACCGCAGGTTCGCCCACGGAGCTTTGCGCCGATTGCCGGTCACGCAGGATGCGCGCGACGGCCTGGAGCATCTCGTCATGGTCGAAAGGCTTGGCGATGTAGTCCACCGCGCCCATCTTCATTGAGTCGACTGCCGAGCGCAGGCTGGCGTAGCTCGTCATGATCAGCACCGGCTTGCCCTGGCCCAGCTTGATCAGTTCGGTGCCCGGTGCGCCAGGCAGGCGCAGGTCACTGACAATCAGGTCGAACGTGGGAATGCTGAAGCGTTCTTGTGCTTCCTGCACTGAACCGGCTTCGCTGACCTGGTACTGGTTACGTTCCAGCAGGCGGCGCAAGGCGGAGCGGATAATTGTTTCGTCTTCGACGATCAAAATGTGCGGCATTGATTCGATACTCTCGACGGTCTCAGTTCACAGCGGACGTCGCTTCGACATGACGCGGTAAGGTCACCCGGATACGGGTGCCGCGTTGGCTTTGTGTGTCAGCCGGGCTGTCGATGGTGATTTGTCCATAATGCTCTTCAACGATGGAATAGACCAGTGCAAGGCCCAGACCGGTGCCTTCGCCAGGATCCTTGGTGGTGAAGAAGGGTTCGAACAATCGGTCCATGATGCTCGACGGGATACCACTGCCTTCGTCTTCCACGATCAGATCGATCGTGTGTTCGTTGGCTTCACTTTTTACTCGGACCGCACTGCCGGCCGGCGATGCGTCGCGAGCGTTGGACAGCAGGTTGATCAATACCTGTGCGAGTCGCTGAGGATCGCCATCGACCCAGTGCTCGGGATCGCACAGGTTGAAGAACTGCACTTCGAAGTTGCGGCGGTTCAGCGCGAGCAGACCAATGGCATCCTGGGCCACCTCGGCCAGACAGACCGGTTCGTCATTGTGTTGGTGGCTGCCGGCGTGGGCGAAGCTCATCAGCGATTGAACGATGCGTGACACCCGCTTGGTCTGCTCGAGGATTTGCCCGCTGATTTCCTTCAGTTCGCTGTCTTCTTCACGCTCTTCGCGCAGGTTCTGCGCCAGACACGCGATGCCGGTGATCGGGTTGCCAATTTCATGGGCCACGCCGGCCGCCAGTCGACCGATACTCGCCAAACGTTCGGAGTGCACCAGTTTGTCTTCGAGCATCTGGGTTTCAGTCAGGTCTTCGACCAGCAATACCAGGCCACTGTTACCGGGCGCGAGCGGTTCGTCGATCGCCGCTTTGTGCAGGTTCAGCCAGCGCGTCTGGCCGTCCAGGGCCAGGTGCTGTTTGTGCAAATGCTCGTCTGGAAGATTGATGAAGCCTTGCAGCAGTTCTTTCCACGGCTCGCCTAGAGTGCCCAGGCGTGAACCGACCACGCGCTGTGCGGCGATCCCGGTCAGCTCCTCCATGGCTTTGTTCCACATGAGGATTTCCTGATCCTTGGCCAGCGAACAAACGCCCATCGGCAATTCTTGCAAGGTCTGGCGGTGATAGCGGCGCAGGGCATCGAGTTCGGCGGCAAGGCCGGTGAGGCGCGAGTGATAGTCCTCGAGACGGCTTTCGATGAAGTGAATGTCTTCGGTGACATAGTTTTCACCGCCGGCCTTGTACGGCAGGAAGGTTTCGACCATGTCTTGCGCAACGCTCGGGCCCATCAGGCCGGATAGGTTGGCTTCGATTCGGTCTCGCAGTCGGCGCAAGGCGTACGGGCGGCGCTCGTCAAACGGCAGATAGAGGTCGCGCAGGGCCTGTTCGACTTCTTTTTGCGCGGCTTTGGCGCCCAACGGTTTGGCCAGTTGGGTGGCGAACTCCTGGGGTGACGCGGCGTGCAGTTCGCGGCGTTGCGGGCGACGCACGTTGTCTACGGCACAGGCTTCGGCGGCGCTGGCTTCTTCGGTACTGGCGTTGGTGAACAGCGAAATCAGCGTGAACATCAGCACGTTGGCCGCCAGCGACGCGATCGCCGCCATATGCCAACTGGTGTCGTCGAGCACGTAGATCATGTTCAGCAGCGGGATATAGAAGCCTTGCAGGTTGCCGACCAGCGGCAACAGCATGGTCACCAGCCAGACCAGAATCCCCGCCAGCAACCCGGCGATGAAGCCGCGACGGTTGGCGGTTGGCCAATACAGGACGGACAGTACGCCGGGCAAGAACTGCAGGGTGGCAACGAATGCGACGATGCCCAGGTTGGCCAGGTCTTGCTCGGCGCCCAGCAGCAGGTAGAAACCATAGCCGGCCATGATGATCGCGACGATCAAGGCGCGGCGGGTCCATTTCAGCCAGCGGTAGATGTTGCCTTCGGCAGGCGGCTGATACAGCGGCAGCACCAGGTGGTTCAGGGCCATCCCGGACAGCGCCAGGGTGGTGACGATGATCAGTCCGCTGGCAGCTGACAAACCACCAACGTAGGCCAGCAGCGCCAGGGCCTTGCTGTTGGCGGCGATGCCGACGCCGAGGGTGAAGTATTCCGGGTTGGTGGTGGCACCCAGTTTGAGGCCGGCCCAGAGAATCAACGGTACGGCCAGGCTCATCAGCAGGAGGAACAGCGGCAAGCCCCAGCTCGCACTCACCAGCGAGCGCGGGTTGAGGTTTTCGGTGAACGTCATGTGGTACATGTGCGGCATCACGATCGCCGAGGCGAAGAACACCAGCAGCAGCGTGCGCCATGGGCCTTCTTGCAGCGGCGTGTGCAGGGCGGCGAGGGCGGTCTGGTTCTGCAGCAGCCAGACTTCCAGCTGTTGCGGACCGTCGAACACGCCGTACAAGGCATAGAGGCCGACGCCGCCAATGGCGATCAGCTTGATCACCGATTCAAAGGCAATCGCGAACACCAGGCCTTCGTGTTTCTCCCGGGTCGCGATATGCCGCGAGCCGAAGAAAATCGTGAACAGGGTGATCAGCGCACAAAAACTCAGGGCGACCCGATGTTGCACCGGCTCATGGGTGAGGATGCCGATCGAGTCGGCCACGGCCTGAATCTGCAGTGCCAGCAACGGCAGCACGCCGATCAGCATGAAAATCGTGGTTAGCGCGCCGGCCCAGGTGCTGCGGAAACGAAACGCAAACAGGTCGGCCAGAGAAGAAAGCTGATAGGTGCGGGTGATCTTAAGAATCGGGTACAGCAACACCGGCGCCAGCAGAAACGCCCCGGAGACACCTAGATAGCTGGACAGAAAGCCGTAGCCGTACTGATATGCCAAACCAACCGTGCCATAAAACGCCCAGGCACTGGCGTAGACACCCAATGACAAGGTGTAGGTCAGCGGGTGGCGAATGATCGCTCGCGGGATCATTCCGCGTTCACTGATCCAGGCAACGCCGAACAGCACCGCCAGGTAGGCGGCACTGATCAGGATCATCTGGGTCAGGCTAAAGCTCATCGGCATCTTTTTGGCTCTGCAGGATGAAGGTCACGACGATCAGAATCAGCCACAGCAGATACGGGCGATACCAGGCGCCAGTGGCGTCGATCCACCAGTCCATGATGGCTGGGGAGAACAGATAGATCCCCACTACCAGGAGCAGGACCAAGCGATAGATGTACATCTCGGCCTCTCTTTATTGTGCGCGTGCCCGAAAACGTGCGGCGATGGTAACGGATGGGCGCTAACCTGCAAGCTTAGTCAGCGTAATTGCGCTTCGGGCAGTGTCAGTGTGCGCGGGATTAACGTCGCATCCCAGTGCCTGATGCCCCAGTTCAGTACTTCCCCGGGGCTGGCGTCGTCGAGTTCGTGGCCAGGTTTTTGTCCCAGTGCGCGCAGGGCACGCAGCAACAGGGGCGTGGCCTGATCTGCGGTCAATGGCGGCGAGCGATAGGACTTGCCGAGCTTGTTGCCGTCCGGCTGGGTAATCAGCGGCAGGTGCAGATAGCGCGGTTGCGGCAGGCCGAGCAGTTCCTGCAGGTACAACTGGCGCGGGGTGGAATCGAGCAAGTCGGCACCGCGGACAATATCGGTGATGCCTTGCCAGGCGTCGTCGAGCACCACTGCCAGTTGATAGGCATAGAGCCCGTCGCGCCGACGTATCACGAAGTCGCCGACCTCACGACCCAGGTGTTGGCGGTACTCGCCTTGCACGCGGTCGGTGAAATGATATTCCAGTTCCGGGACGCGCAAGCGGATTGCGGCGTCTTCGCTGGCATGACCGGCGTTGCGGCACAGGCCTGGATAAATCCCGTGATAAGGCGCCAGTTTTTTCCGCGAGCAGGTGCAGGCGTAGGCCAGGCCGTGGTTGAACAGTTGATTCAACACCTGCGCGTAGGCGTCGTGACGGTCGCTCTGGCGGACCATTTCGCCGTCCCATTCGAAACCGTAGCTTTCCAGTGCCTTGAGGATCGCCGCCTGGGCGCCGGGCTCCTCCCGAGGCGGGTCGAGGTCTTCCATGCGCAACAGCCAGCGGCCGCCAACCGAACGGGCATCAAGGTACGAGGCCAACGCCGCGACCAGCGAGCCGAAGTGCAGGTGCCCGCTGGGGGTGGGAGCGAAGCGCCCGATGTAGGCGGGGGATTTGATGGCAGTCATGGGCGCGATGTTAATTGAAAGAACAAAACAGTCAGAAACAAAAACGGAGCGTTCGCACGCTCCGTTCTTCGTTCAAGCGGCCACTTACTTGCCGACTTGCTTTTCCTTGATTTCTGCAAGGGTCTTGCAGTCGACACACATGTCGGCGGTAGGGCGGGCTTCCAGGCGTTTGACGCCGATCTCGACACCGCAGGACTCGCACCAGCCGTATTCTTCGTCTTCGATCAGTTGCAGGGTCTTGTCAATTTTCTTGATCAGCTTGCGCTCGCGGTCGCGGGCACGCAGTTCGAGGCTGAATTCTTCTTCCTGACTGGCACGGTCGGCCGGGTCGGGGAAGTTCGCCGCTTCGTCCTTCATGTGATCAACAGTGCGGTCGACTTCCTGCATCAAGTCCTGTTTCCACTTGTTCAGGATCTTGGTGAAGTGCGCGCGCATGGACTGCCCCATGTACTCCTCACCCTTCACTTCTTTGTAGGGTTCGAAGCCGCTGATCGACTGGTTCTGCTGTTGCTTTGCTTGGGTGGGCATGAAATGGACCGCCTCTACTCTTGTAATCCATTGCGCAGGATTGCTCCATCACCGACACCTGCCGGCCCTGCGGCTGCAAGCGGGCGAACTTACCAGATCAAATCGGAGCGCGCTACTCCCGGATGTCGAGGCTGCGGTCCGCAAGGCTTGCAAATGTTTGCAAAGCCTTGTCTGGCGGGTCTGGAGGCCTGATCAGATATTGATTTTAGTCAATCCTGAGCCATATGTATCAGCTCTTTTACGGGTGAACTTCCGGTTGTGACCGCTTTAGGTTCTCGCTCGTTCCCGGGCTTGGGTAGAATCAATTCTTTTCCCCGTTGAAGGAAGGCTAATGGCTCAGCCCTACAGTGCGCGCAGCCGCGCTATCGAACCTTTCCATGTCATGGCATTGCTGGCGCGCGCCAATGAATTGCAAGCGGCCGGGCACGACGTGATTCACCTGGAAATCGGCGAACCGGATTTCACCACCGCCGAGCCGATCATCAAGGCCGGCCAGGCGGCGCTGACGGCGGGGAAAACCCGTTACACCGCGGCTCGCGGCATTCCAGAGCTGCGTGAAGCCATCTCGGGCTTCTATGAGCAACGTTACGGTTTGAACATCGACCCGCAGCGCATCCTGATCACGCCGGGCGGTTCTGGCGCGTTACTGTTGGCCAGCGCTTTGCTGGTCGATCCCGGTAAACACTGGCTGCTGGCTGACCCGGGGTACCCGTGCAACCGGCATTTCCTGCGGCTGGTGGAAGGTGCGGCGCAATTGGTGCCGGTCGGCCCGGACGTGCGCTATCAACTGACACCAGGCCTGGTCGAGCGTTACTGGGACCACGACAGCGTGGGCGCACTGGTCGCTTCACCGGCCAACCCGACCGGGACCATCCTCACTCGCGATGAGCTGGCCGGGCTGTCTGCAGCAATCAAAGAGCGCCACGGCCATCTGGTGGTGGACGAGATTTATCACGGCCTGACCTACGGCACCGACGCCGCCAGTGTGCTTGAAGTCGATGACAGCGCTTTTGTGCTGAACAGTTTCTCCAAGTATTTCGGCATGACCGGCTGGCGCCTTGGTTGGCTGGTCGCCCCGGAGGCTGCGGTCGGCGAGTTGGAAAAACTCGCGCAGAACCTTTACATCAGCGCGCCGAGCATGGCCCAGCACGCAGCACTGGCCTGCTTCGAGCCGGACACCATCAGCATTCTCGAAGAGCGCCGGGCCGAGTTCGGGTGCCGACGTGACTTCCTGTTGCCAGCCTTGCGCGAGTTGGGTTTCGGGATCGCCGTGGAGCCGGAAGGCGCCTTCTATCTGTATGCCGACATCAGTGCCTTTGGCGGTGATGCGTTTGCCTTCTGCCGGCACTTTCTGGAAACCGAACACGTTGCCTTCACCCCGGGCCTGGATTTTGGTCGGTATCAGGCCGGTCATCACGTGCGGTTCGCCTACACCCAGAGCCTGCCGCGTTTGCAGGAGGCGGTTCAGCGGATTGCCCGTGGCCTGCGGAGCTGGCAAGGCTGATGCATTTCAATCCTCCTCTGGAAGAAGGTCGGCTGATTCGTCGCTACAAGCGTTTTCTCGCCGATATCGAAACCGTTGGCGGCGAGTTGCTGACCATTCACTGCCCCAACACCGGATCGATGTTCAATTGCATGGTCGAAGGCGGGCAGGTCTGGTTCAGCCGCTCCAATGATCCGAAACGCAAGTTGCCCGGCACTTGGGAGATCAGTGAAACCCCACAAGGGCGGCTGGCCTGCGTGAACACCGCGCGCGGTGACTCAGCGCGGTGCCAAGCACTTGCGCGAGCTGGCATGCCTGGCGCGGGACGGTATTCGTGCGGTGCAGTTGTATTGCGTCAATCTGACCGGCATTGACTCGGTGCGCCCGGCCGAGGAGATCGATCCGGGTTATGCGGCCGCGTTGCGCGAGGCGAAAGCGGCCGGGGTTGAAGTGTTGGCGTACGGTGTGAGCCTGACCTCGAATGAGGTGCGCGTTGACCGTCGACTGGAGGTGTTGCTCGACGCCTAAAGTTGAACCCAGATGCCCTGGCTGTCTTCGCGGCACGCCAGGGCACTGAGGGACTGCCCGGCACAGGGCCCGGCCACGCATTCACCGCTTTCGATCAGAAACAGTGCGCCATGGGTGGCGCACTGGATCAGGCTGGCGCTGGGGTCGAGAAACTGGTCTGGGTGCCATTCGAGGCCGACGCCGCGATGCGGGCAGCGATTTTCGTACACGTAGACCCGGCTTTCACGGCGTACGGCAAACAACTTCTGGCCGTTGATCTCGAAGCCACGGCTGCTGGCATCGACCAGCTCGGCGCTGGAGCAAAGAAACTTCATGACTATCCTCAAGTGCCAAAGGCTCTGGCCTCTGGCGGTGATGCGTGCGCGCTCACTGGTTAGCAAATGTGTCTGCGCTTGACGTGCAAATGCAAACAATTATCAAATGGGTGTTTCGCCCGTGGTGGCTGCGTAGCTGACGACGCCTTGATCCTGCGGGAAAACTCCACAAAGGAAACCCTGTTATGCGCCTGAGTACCAGCGCTATTGCGCTCTGTGTCGGACTTTTGGTCAACCATGGGGCTCAAGCGACCGAATTGCCGCAACGCTGGGTCAGTGCCGGCKGGGCTTTGTCGGAGTGGGTGAGTGCGTTGGGCGGCGAGTCGAAACTGGTCGGCGTTGACAGCACCAGCCAGCATCCCGAATCGCTCAAGGCCTTGCCGAGTATCGGTTATCAGCGGCAATTATCGGCAGAAGGCATCCTGAGTTTGCGTCCGCAGATTCTCATTGGCACCGAAGAAATGGGCCCACCGCCAGTGTTGTCGCAGATTCGCGGTGCCGGGGTGCAGGTTGAGTTGTTCTCTGCACAACCTGACTTGCCAACCCTGCAAGGCAACTTGCAGCACCTGGGTAAATTGCTCGGTAGCGAGCCGCAGGCCACGGCGTTGTTCCAGAGTTATCAACAGCAACTTGAGCAGCAGAAAGCCTGGGTCAGACAGGCTCAGGCCAAACAAAAAGCGCCGGGCGTGTTGCTGTTGCTGGGGCACGCTGGCGGCAAGCCGTTGATCGCCGGCAAGGACACCGCAGCCGATTGGCTGTTGCAACAGGCGGGTGGGCATAACCTGGCGACCCATACCGGTTACAAGCCTTTTTCCGTTGAGTCCCTCGCGGGCCTGGCGCCAGACGTGCTGGTGTTTGCCGACCGGGCGCTGACCGGTGACGCCGCGCGTACCGCGTTGTTCAAGGAAAACCCGATTCTCGCGTCGACGCCAGCGGCCAAGGCCGGGCGGGTGTTCGAGCTGGACCCGACGCTGTTGGTTGGCGGCTTGGGGCCACGCTTGCCTTTGAGCCTGGTGACGCTGTCCGCCGGGTTCTATCCCGATGAATCGGCCAAGGCAACCATCGCCCCATGAGTACTCTGGTCAAACCCCGTTCGTTGTTCATCGCGCTGAGCCTGCTGTGTTTGCTGGCGATCTGGTTGTCATTGGCCCTGGGGCCGGTCAGTTTGCCGCTGCTCGATACGTTGCGCGCCGCGATGCGGATGATTGGATTACCGATTCCTGCTGAAGGGCTGGAGCAGGCCGAACTGATCCTCGGGCAGATTCGCTTGCCGCGAACCTTGCTCGGCTTGGCGGTGGGCGGGGTGCTGGCGTTGTCGGGCGTGGCGATGCAGGGCTTGTTCCGCAATCCGCTGGCCGATCCGGGGTTGGTCGGTGTTTCCAGTGGTGCCGCGCTGGGTGCGGCGATTGCGATCGTCGGCGGCGCGCTGTTTGGCGGTTTGCCTGAGGCGATCGGCCCTTATCTGTTATCGCTGTGTGCGTTTCTGGGTGGGCTCGGGGTGACGGCACTGGTTTACCGTCTTGGTCGGCGTAATGGCCAGACCAACGTGGCAACCATGTTGCTGGCAGGCATCGCCCTGACGGCGCTGGCCAGTTCGGCGGTGGGTTTGTTCACCTATCTGGCGGACGACGCGASCTTGCGTACGCTGACTTTCTGGAACCTGGGCAGCCTGAATGGCGCCAGCTATGCGCGACTGTGGCCATTGTTGCTGGTGAGCGCCGCGGTAGCACTGTGGTTGCCGCGCCGGGCCAAGGCGTTGAATGCGTTATTGCTCGGTGAGTCCGAGGCCAGTCATTTGGGGATCAACGTCGAAGGGCTCAAGCGCGAGCTGGTGTTCTGCACCGCGCTGGGCGTCGGTGCCGCTGTTGCGGCGGCAGGGATGATCGGTTTTGTCGGGCTGGTGGTGCCGCATCTGGTGCGACTGTTGGCGGGACCCGATCATCGCGTGTTATTGCCGGCCTCAGTACTGGCAGGCGCCAGCCTGTTGTTGTTTGCCGATCTGGTGGCGCGGTTGGCGCTGGCCCCGGCTGAATTGCCGATTGGCATCGTTACGGCGTTTATCGGCGCACCATTCTTTCTATATTTGCTGCTACGAGGTCGCGCCTGATGCTGCGAGTGGAAAACCTGCAGATCTGCCGCGGCAAGAAAATTGTGCTGGCGGATATCGATCTTGAGCTCAAGCCGGGTGAAGTCCTCGGGGTGCTGGGCCCCAATGGCGCAGGCAAAAGCACCTTGCTCGGGGCGTTATGTGGTGAGTTGCACCCTGATCACGGCCGTGTCTGGCTTGATCAGCGCGAGCTAAGCCAATGGGATGGCACACAGCGGGCGCAACGCCTGGCAGTATTGCCCCAGACCTCTACCCTGGATTTTGCGTTCCGCGTCGAGGAGGTGGTCGGCATGGGCCGTTTACCGCATCAAACAGGCCGGGTGCGCGATGACGAGATTGTCGCCGCTGCTTTGCAGGCCGCCGATGTCGGGCATTTGAGTGGCCGCAGCTACCTCGCCCTGTCCGGCGGTGAACGCCAGCGTGTGCATCTGGCGCGGGTGCTGGCGCAGCTTTGGCCGGGGGCGGCCGGGCAAACCTTGCTGCTCGACGAGCCGACGTCGATGCTCGATCCGCTGCATCAGCACACCACCTTGCAGGTGATTCGTGAATTTGCTGATCGCGGTGCGGCGGTGCTGGTGATTCTGCATGACCTGAATCTGGCGGCGCGTTACTGTGATCGTATTCTGCTGCTCGAGGGTGGCCGTCCGCATGCGTTGGACACGCCGCAGCAGGTGCTGCGGCCGGAGCCGCTCAAAGCCGTGTTCGGGCTGGATGTGTTGGTGCAGCCGCACCCGGAGCGCGGGCATCCGCTGATCATCGCCCGTTGAGGTGAGCTCATGCGTGGGATATTGATTCTGGCGCTGTTATTACTGGTGTCATGCCAAAACATGGCACCCAGTGCCGTGGATCAACCGGCGGGTGTGATTCGCGATCTGCATAGCGGTCAGCGCCTGAGCGCACAAGCGCTGGTCGATCGGTTGGCCGGGGCGCCACGGCTGATCGTTGGCGAGCAGCATGACAATCCCGATCACCATCACGCGCAACTGTGGTTATTGCAGGCACTGGCCCAGCGCCGGACTCAGGGCAGCGTGCTGCTGGAAATGCTGACGCCGGATCAGCAGGCGCGTGTCGATGAAATCCATGCGTTGGACACCGCTCGCTGGCCTGCCGATTTGCCGGCGGCGTTGGCTTGGCAATCGGGTTGGGACTGGAATCTGTATGGGCCGATTGTGCGGTATGCCCTGGCTCAGCCCTATCCGTTACTGGCGGCGAATCTGGACTCGACTGACATTCGGCGGATATACAAGCAAGCGCCGGCCGTAAGCGGAACCCGGTCGAATGCGCCAGTGGTCAGGATTGAGCTGCTGGCGCAAATCCGTGAGTCTCATTGCGGGTTGTTACCCGAAAGCCGGATGCCGGCGATGCTGGCAGTTCAGCAACAACGTGATCGGCAAATGGCCGCACAGCTGCTGGCAGCGCCCGCGCCGGCATTGTTGTTTGCCGGCGCTTATCACGCACGGCTGGACATTGGCGTACCGCTGCATGTGCAAGATCTTGGCGAGCATTCGGCGCCCGTGGTGGTGATGCTGGCGGAGAAGGGAGCTGTGGTCTCGTCGGCATCGGCGGATTACGTCTGGTACACGGCCGCCCGACCTGTGCAGGACTATTGCGCGCAGATACGCCAGTAACACGCAGTCAGCGAGTCTCTCGAAGTACTTTTCGACAGGCAAAAAAAGACCCGGCAAGAGCCGGGTCAAATAACCGTGATTAGCCTGATGAGGAGATAATCCGAGAGTCCGAACCAATGGTCTTTCGGAAGATCAGCTGATCTCGCGATCAGTTGTGATAATCATAACGATTCTCATTTGTAAGTCAATCGCTGATTTCTGAATTCTTTGCTCTTTTGCCAAACACTCGTCTGGATTGCCTGTAAAAGCTGGGCTTTAGACCTTGTGACGTGACGAAATGGCTTCAAGTTGTTTATTGAGTGCTTCCTTGCGATCAGCGGGAATATCGTTCCAGTGCACATCCATCAGCGCCCCCTCAATCGCATACAACAACACCTTCGAGGCGCGAAACCCGCGAGTGCGTACCGCCCGATAAGCATCCACCGCGCCCAGGCGGCGCAAGTCCGAGGCGCTGTGGATGCCCACGGCATGCAGCCATTGCGCCGATGTCTTGCCAAGGTTTTTCAGGTGTTGCAGTTCATCATTCATCAAGCCTCCTT
The DNA here is from genome assembly GCF_056396605.1 of Pseudomonas sp. 05T35. Lineage (NCBI taxonomy): Bacteria > Pseudomonadati > Pseudomonadota > Gammaproteobacteria > Pseudomonadales > Pseudomonadaceae > Pseudomonas > Pseudomonas sp. 05T35. Next base: position 8,313 of record NZ_JBFTLU010000050.1, on the reverse strand, counting down.
GCGACAGCCGAAGAGTGCGTGGGCAAGCCTCACAGGAGTGTAGCGGTCAGTAGGAAAAGCGTGGTTGTTTGGTCAGTTTGAACGCAAAAGCTTCTAAGGCGTTCTACCAGATAGCTCTGGAAAGGGCGGTAGCAGCGGCAGGAAAGGACTTGGGAGATCAGGCATGCAGTCCGGCGCGCAGTGGGGGCACCGGACTTCAGGTGACGGCAGGTGTTAGCGGGTGCGGTAGCGCAGGCGAGTGCCGAAATTCATCGACATGAGAATTTCGTCAGCGCTCAGCTCGGAGGGAAAATAGGCACCGGAGATTTGTGCGTGAGCCAGGCTCGCGCCTTCCAGCGAAGCATCACGAAAATCAATGCCGCGCAGGTCGGCAGAGCGGAAGTAGGCATCGCTGAAATCAATACCTTCAGCGTTCAGCTCGCGCAGGTCGAGGCCACGAAAGTCGCCACCCACCATATCGATAGGCCCGGACTTGGGCCTTTCGCGATTGAAGCCTTCGATGTCATCTTTGTGCAGCAGGGCATACAGCGGGGTGTCGAGAAGTTTCGGCTGGCTCATAAGGTGTCACCTGTTGGTTTTATGACGCCAGTATAGTGCCACTATTTTGAGTACGTGAAGCCGGTTAGGGCTTCACGCCTGAAATAGTTTCTTACAGTCCCGGAAGACGCTGACGAATCTGCGCGACCACGGTGTCGAGGGTTCCGCTTTCATTGGTCTGAACGCGTTTGCTGCAGAGAATCTCTGCTGGGGTCAGCGGCTCGCGATTGGCTTGTTGAGCCGCGATAACAGCCAGAGTGGCGTCGGACGGATCGTTTTTGTCTGCCTGACGCTGTGCGAGCCAGCTCTCGATCACGGCTTGTGGCGCATTGCAATCAAGGATCAGGAATGGCGCACCGGTCGCTTCGGCGATTTTTGCCGCGCTGTCGCGTTGTTCACGCTTGAGGTAAGTCGCGTCGATGACCACCGGGAAACCGGCGCGCAAAATCACGCCAGCGATTTCATGCAGGCGGGAATAGGTGGCAGCACTGGCGTCGGCGCTGTAGATACCGGCTTGCAGGTCGTTCGGTACGTGCTGTTCGCCGAACAGGCGCTTGCGTTCGACATCGGAACGCAGGCGAATCGCGCCCAGTGCTTCTACCAGACGCATGGCTACGTGGCTTTTACCGACGGCGGAAACACCATGGGTGATCGCCATGAAGCGCGAAGGAATGGTGCTGTAACTTTCCGCCAGGTTGGCGTAGTTGCGGTACTGGCGCAGGGTGGTAGCACGCTGCACCGGATCGGCCTCGGCGGGCATGCTGAACAGGGCGACCTTGGCGCGAACCAGTGCGCGGTAGGCTTTATAGAAGTTCAGCAGCTCAAGGCCCTGATAGTCGCCGGTCAGCTCCAGGTATTGGCTTATGAAGCGGCGAGCCAGGCTTTTCAGGCCACGGTCTTCAAGGTCCATCGCCAGGAAACCGGTGTCGGCATAGACGTCGGTGAAGCGGAACGGCTCGTTGAATTCGATGCAGTCGAAAATCACCACGTTGCCGTCGATCACAGTGACGTTGCCCAAATGGATATCACCGTGGCATTCGCGGATGAAACCTTCGGCCTTACGTTGTACCAACAGTGGTTTCAGGCGTTCGAAACTGCTTTCGGCCCAGGCTTGCAGGGCGTCGAGTTGCAGCAGGTCGGCTTTTTCGCTGAGGAACGGGCGGATTTGTTCGAAGTTCTGCCGCACCGGTGCCATGACGCTTTCAGGCGTGCCGGCTTCATGAGCTGCCGGAACCTTCGGGGTGCTCAGGTGGAACCGGGCGATCTGCCTGGCCATCTCGTCGATGTGCGCAGTCGTCAGTTCGCCATTGGCCTGCAGGTTGCTGAGCAACTGGCTTTGCGGGAACTGGCGCATTTTCAGCGCGTAATCGAGCACTGGACCGGTGCCGCCCAATTGCGGCGCTTCAACACTGCCGGTGATCGGCAACACTTCAAGGTACAAATCGTTGGTCAGACGCTGGTTCAGACGCAGTTCTTCGGCGCAGAAATGTTCGCGTGACTCGAGACTGGTGAAGTCGAGGAAGCCGAAATTGACCGGCTTCTTCACTTTATAAGCATAGGGGCCAGTGAGCAGCACCCAGGAGATGTGCGTCTCGATGACCTGGAATCCCTCCACAGGATGCGGGTAGAGGGCCGGATTTTGCAGGGCAGCGATCAGGGACTGGCTCACAGGTGATCCTTCAGGGTCTGGAAAAATTCAAGGGCAACATTATGGCGGCAAGCCGGGCTAACGCAAACCTCGTCGGGCTCATGTTGATCAGGAATAAAGTGCGTATAATCCGCCGCCATGACTCGTACCCGATCCCCTCGTTCCCCTAAAAAACCTCCTTCTAGCGGCCTGCGCCCCTGGTTAGGCTGGGCGCTGAAGCTCAGYCTGGTCGGCCTYGTGGTGCTRGCMGGSTTCGCGGTTTACCTCGAYGCCGTGGTCCAGGAGAARTTCWMCGGCAAGCGCTGGACCATTCCGGCCAAGGTTTATGCGCGCCCGCTCGAGCTGTTCGTCGGACAAAAGCTGAGCAAGGAAGACTTTCTCGTCGAACTCGATGCCTTGGGGTATCGCCGCGAAAGCGTGGCCAATGGACCGGGCGCGGCATCGGTCAACGGCAATACCGTCGATTTGAACACCCGTGGTTTCCAGTTCTATGAGGGGCTGGAGCAGGCTCAACCGGTACGTGTGCGTTTCTCGGGCGATTACGTCGCCGAGCTGTCGTCGACCAACGGTTCAAAACTGTCGGTGGTGCGCCTCGAGCCGCTGTTGATCGGTGGCCTTTACCCGAAAAACCTCGAAGACCGCATCCTGATCAAGATCGACCAGGTGCCGCCGTATCTGCTCGATACGCTGGTGGCGGTGGAAGACCGCGACTTCTACCACCACTTCGGTGTGTCGCCGAAGTCGATCATGCGGGCTGTTTGGGTCAACACATCGGCCGGGCAAATGCGCCAGGGCGGTAGTACGTTGACGCAGCAACTGGTCAAGAACTTCTACCTGACCAACGAGCGCAGCCTGAGCCGTAAGCTGACCGAAGCGATGATGGCGATGCTGCTTGAGTTGCACTACAAAAAGCCGGACATTCTTGAGGCTTACCTCAATGAAGTGTTCATCGGTCAGGACGGTCAGCGCGCCGTGCACGGTTTTGGTCTGGCCAGCCAGTTCTTCTTCAGCCAGCCGCTATCCGAACTCAAGTTGCATCAAGTCGCGTTGCTGGTGGGCATGGTCAAAGGGCCGTCCTACTACAACCCGCGTCGCTATCCGGAACGCGCGCTTGAGCGACGCAATCTGGTGCTCGATCTGCTGGAACAGCAAGGTGTCGCTACTGCCGAGCAAGTCGCCGCAGCGAAGAATATGCCGCTGGGCGTGACCAAGCGCGGCAGCCTCGCCGACAGTTCGTTCCCGGGCTTCCTCGATCTGGTCAAGCGTCAACTGCGCGAAGACTACCGCGAAGAAGACTTGACCGAAGAAGGTCTGCGGATCTTCACCAGTTTCGACCCGATCCTGCAGATGAAAGCCGAAGCCTCGGTTAACGATACCTTCAAGCGCCTTGCCGGCCGCAAAGGTTCGGATGACGTTGAAGCGGCGATGGTCGTGACCAACCCTGAAACCGGTGAAGTCCAGGCGATGATCGGTAGTCGTCAGGCCAGCTTTGCCGGCTTCAACCGCGCGCTGGATGCCGTACGGCCAATCGGTTCCCTGATCAAGCCGGCGGTGTACCTGACCGCGCTTGAAAAACCGAGTCAGTACACCTTGACCAGTTGGCTGTCCGATGAGTCTTTCTCGGTCAAAGGCGCAGATGGTCAGGTCTGGAAACCGCAGAACTATGATCGTCGCTCCCACGGTACGGTTTTCCTCTACCAGGGGCTGGCGCATTCCTACAACCTGTCGACGGCGCGTCTGGGGCTGGAAGTCGGTGTACCGAACGTCCTGAAAACCCTTGGGCGTCTGGGCATCACTCGCGAGTTTCCGGCCTTCCCGTCGATGCTGTTGGGGGCGGGTGGCATGACGCCGATAGAAGTCGCAACCATGTACCAGACTCTGGCCAACGGTGGTTTCAACACGCCGATGCGCGGGATTCGCAGCGTACTGACCGCCGAAGGTCAGCCGCTCAAGCGTTATCCGTTCCAGATTCAGCAGCGTTTCGATCCGGCGTCCATCTACCTGATCCAGAGCGCCATGCAGCGCGTGATGCGTGAAGGTACCGGCAGCTCGGTTTACAACGTTCTGCCCAAGACACTGACGCTGGCGGGTAAAACCGGTACCAGTAACGACTCGCGAGACAGCTGGTTCGCGGGTTTCAGCCAGGATCTGCTGGCAGTGGTCTGGCTGGGGCGCGATGACAACGGCAAGACGCCGTTCACCGGTGCCACGGGTGCATTGCAGGTCTGGACCAGTTTCATGCGCAAGGCCGACCCGTTGCCGCTGGATATGCCGCAGCCGGATAATATCGTTCAGGCCTGGGTCGATTCGCGTACCGGGCAGGGTTCTGAAGCCAGCTGCCCAGGCGCAGTGCAGATGCCGTATATTCGCGGCAGCGAACCGCCTCCTGGCGCTGCGTGCGGTGGTTCAGGCCCCTCGCCAGGCGAATCGGTGATGGATTGGGTCAAGGGCTGGATGAATTAAGCAAAGAGGGATTCAAGTGAACAAGTGGTTTATTCCAGCGGTTACGGTGACAGCCCTGGCTTTGCTCAGCGGTTGCTCCAATGTGCAGCACGGCTCGATTCCAGTGGTCGACTCCGGTACGGCCGTGTCCAACAGTGAGCGGATCTCTGCCAATGGCGGTTTCCGCAAAAGCACCGTGAAACGTCCGGCACAAGCCCAGACTCAGGCGATCCCGCAGGGTGACACTGGCGTGGTGGTAATGATCCCGGGCGGTGGCGCGACGACGTCGACGCCAATCAGCACGCAGCCGATCAGTCCTGGCCCGATCAGCTCCGGTCCGATTACTCCGGGGACGTATGACAGCGGACCGATGCAGTCGGCACCAATCAATCAGGGTAACTACAGCATGCCATCGACGCCGAGCGGGATTCCTCCCGCGAGCAGCGCCGGCGGTTTGTCTGCCGACGAGCAGCTTGACGGTCCGGTGCTGGCCTTGCTGACCACTGCGCAGCAGCAACAGGCGAGCGGCGATCTCAATGGTGCGTCCTCCAGCCTTGAGCGTGCCCAGCGGGTTGCTCCGCGTGAGCCGCAAGTGCTTTATCGTCTGGCGCAGGTGCGCTTGGCCCAAGGTGATGCAGCTCAGGCCGAGCAGTTCGCTCGCCGTGGTTTGACGTTTGCCAATGGGCGTCCGGATTTGCAGGCGAGCCTGTGGGAATTGATCGCCCAGGCGCGTGAGAAACAGGGCGACTCCGCAGGCGCGGCGCAGGCTCGTCAAAAGGCCAAGGTTTCGCTCTGATGGATGTCCGTTTTCCGAAGATCGCTGAACAGCTGCTGCTGATCGAGCGCGAGTTGCGTCTTCAGGGCTGGTGGGACGAGGTTCCACCAAGCGCTGAAGCGCTGGCCAGTGTCGAACCATTTTCCGTCGATACGCTGGATTTCGAGCAGTGGCTGCAATGGATCTTCCTGCCACGCATGAAGACCATCCTCGAGAACAACCTGCCGCTGCCGAATGCCTCGGGCATTCAGGAAATGGCCGAGATGGTCTTTGCTTCGCGTAATGTCCAGGGCAGGGATCAGCAGTTGCAAGCCTTGCTCAAAGAGTTCGATCAGCTCATCACGACCTCCCGCTAAGCCGGAAACTGCCAGCGTCTACTGGCAGTTATCCTGGATCTGTTTTTGTGTTTCGGTGATGCGTTCCTGACGCTGTTGGTCTGTCAGGCGACGCATCTCACCGTCGACTTCCTCGCGTAACCTCGGATTGTTCTGCAGTTGAGCCAGGTTCGTTCGTGCCTGTTCGCAGAACGTCTTGAGCTGGGCTTGCCTCTCGGCGACCTGCTTTTTCACTGTGTTATCGATGGCCTGTTGGTCGCCTATCGCGCTGCTGCGCGGTGGTGTGATCGGTTTGCCTGCGGGCAGGGCGGGTTTCACTACGGTGGCTTCCTGGCCTTGAGGCGGCTGTGCATCAAAATGGGTAACGCCCTGGCCATCGATCCACTTGTAGATCGGACTGGCCATGCACAAAGGGCTCAGGCCAATCAGCAGACTGGCCGTGAAGATCAACGTTCGCATGCCGTTTCCTTGTCGTGGGTTGCGCAATTGAAGCTAACACACCTGCTATTTATAGGTTTTTTCTTGCGTTCTCATGCGCTTAGTTCGAATAAAGCACATTGACGGCTTGACTTGCAGAGGGCGAAACAGAAGAATCCAAAGTCCGCTGTAGAGGGACTGCCAGAAGCAGGCCCGCTCGGCAGATCATGAGGCGCACATCCGCGCCGACCTGTTACACCCGCAACGCGTTACCTCGCGCTGGGTGGGAAAGCCCCGCAACACTTGGGACGATCCCAATACTTGCTCAGTCAGTGCTGACGTAGTCGGCGACCACCGTCGCTCATGCTCTGCCGAGAAGTAAACCTATTAAGACCCGTCCCCTTATGTGGGCGGTATTCTGGCGTTTTAGAGGTGAACAACGTGGAGCTTTTATCTGGCGGTGAGATGCTCGTCCGCTTTTTGCGTGACGAAGGCGTCAAATATATCTACGGGTACCCGGGCGGTGCTCTCCTTCATGTATACGATGCCCTGTTCAAAGAGCCGGAAGTGACCCACATCCTGGTTCGTCACGAACAGGCTGCGACCCATATGGCTGACGGCTATGCTCGTGCTACCGGTAAAGCCGGTGTAGTACTGGTGACCTCCGGCCCGGGCGCAACCAACGCCATCACCGGTATTGCCACGGCCTACATGGACTCCATTCCGATGGTGATCATTTCCGGCCAGGTGCCTAGCACCATGGTAGGCACCGATGCGTTCCAGGAAACCGACATGATCGGTATCTCCCGGCCGATCGTGAAACACAGTTTCATGATCAAGCACGCGTCGGAAATCCCGGAAGTCATGAAGAAAGCGTTCTACCTGGCGCAATCCGGTCGTCCCGGTCCTGTCGTTGTCGATATCCCGAAAGACATGACCAACCCGGCCGAAAAATTCGAATACGTCTTCCCGAAAAAAGCCAAGCTGCGTTCCTACAGCCCGGCGGTTCGTGGTCACTCCGGGCAAATCCGCAAGGCAGCAGAAATGCTTCTGGCGGCCAAGCGTCCCGTGCTGTATTCGGGCGGTGGCGTGATCCTGGGCGGTGGCTCCGCGCCGCTGACCGAGCTGGCGCAAATGCTCAACCTGCCAGTGACCAACACCCTGATGGGCCTGGGCGCCTACCCTGGCACCGACCGTCAGTTCATCGGCATGCTGGGCATGCACGGTAGCTACACCGCCAACCTGGCCATGCACCATGCTGACGTGATTCTTGCTGTCGGCGCGCGTTTCGATGACCGCGTGATCAACGGCCCGGCCAAGTTCTGTCCGAACGCCAAGATCATTCACATCGACATCGATCCGGCTTCGATTTCCAAGACCATCAAGGCAGACGTGCCTATCGTTGGCCCGGTTGAGAGCGTCCTGACCGAAATGGTCGCGATCCTCAAGGAAATCGGCGAGACCCCGAACAAGGAGTCTGTTGCCAGCTGGTGGAAGCAAGTTGACGAGTGGCGTGGTGATCGTGGCCTGTTCCCGTATGAAAAGGGCGACGGTAGCGTTATCAAGCCGCAAACCGTGATCGAAACCCTCTGCGAAGTGACCAAGGGCGATGCCTTTGTGACCTCCGACGTGGGCCAGCACCAAATGTTCGCGGCGCAGTACTACAAGTTCAATAAGCCGAACCGCTGGATCAACTCCGGTGGCCTGGGCACCATGGGCTTCGGTTTCCCGGCGGCTATGGGCATCAAGTTGAGCTTCCCGGATGCCGACGTCGTCTGCGTGACGGGCGAGGGCAGTATCCAGATGAACATTCAGGAACTGTCCACCTGTCTGCAATACGGTTTGCCGGTAAAAATCGTCATCCTGAACAACGGTGTTCTGGGTATGGTTCGCCAGTGGCAGGACATGAGTTACGGCAGCCGTCACTCGCACTCCTACATGGAATCGCTGCCTGACTTCGTCAAGCTGGCAGAGGCCTATGGTCACGTCGGCGTGCGCATCACCGACTCGAAGGATTTGAAGTCGAAGATGGAGGAAGCGTTCGCCATGAAAGATCGCTTGGTGGTGCTCGATATTTCGGTCGACACCAGCGAGCACGTCTATCCGATGCAGATCAAAGACGGCTCCATGCGCGATATGTGGCTGAGCAAGACGGAGCG
>NZ_JBFTLU010000049.1:0-15614 GCF_056396605.1 Pseudomonas sp. 05T35 | reverse complement strand
CGCTTGAGATGCCCCATGGCTTCAGTGGAGTTGCCGACTTCAGTGGCCAGGCGTTCGATCTGGGCGATGGCTTCGCCGACCACCTTGTCGCCTTCGCGGGCCTGTTGGTCGGCGGCGACGGCGGCTTCCGACGCTTCCTCGGCGTTGCGTGCGACTTCCTGCACGGTGGCGGCCATTTCGTTCATGGCGGTGGCCACCTGGTCGGTTTCAATCTTCTGGTTGTTGACCCCGGCGCTGGTTTGCTCGGTMACGGCAGAGAGTTCTTCGGCAGCGCTGGCGATCTGTGTCACGCCTTCGCTGATACCGCCGATCAGTTCACGCAGGCCGACGGTCATGCTCTGCATAGCGCGTTGCAGTTGGCCGAGTTCGTCGCGACGCTGGGAAATGAGATTGTGAGTCAAGTCGCCGGCAGCCACCCGTTCAGCAACTTCAAGAGTCTGGTTCAGCGGGATGATGATCTGCCGGGTGATGGCCCAGGCAGCGAGCAGGCCGAATGCCAGTGCCAGCGCGGTCACCAGCAGCAGGGTGTTTTTGGCATGGGTGGCTTCGGTGTCACGTACGTTAGTTTGTGCGGCGGTAAGTTTCTTGCTCAGCTCGAACAGCAAGTCGCCTTGCTTGGCCATGTCCTTGAGGGCGGTGGCACTGGCCACCTGGGAATCGCGGTATTGGCTGACGGCCGCGCGGTAGGCGATCAACGAGTCGGTGGCTTGTTGCAGGTTGGCGGTGTGCTGTTCCGGGAGTTTTTCCGGCAGGGCCTTGAGGTACTTCAAGGCGTTGTCGATGGCGTCCAGCGCCGGTTGCTCAGCCTCGACTTTGCCGCTGTAGGTGTAGCCGCGCACCTGGAAGCGTGCTTGCTGGATCAACTTGCCCAGCTCGATGACGCTGTTGAACTGGGTGACGCTGTCGCCTTGCAGCAGGACCTTTTCGACTTCTGCCATGCGAGCTACAGCGTTGTCGGCGCTGGCTCCGAGTTTGGCGCGGGCCGCTTCGCGGTTGGTGGTGGCCTGGGTCATGTCGGCAAAGGCGTGTCTGTACTCGCTGACGGCTTCAACCTGCTGATTGAGCATCGCCACATTAGCCGGTTGCACGATCACCTTGAGGGCGCCTTGCAGGCCCTCTTCAAGCTTGCCCAACAAGTCGCTGACCGCTGCCGGACCTTGTTCGCCGCGACGCATTTCATAGTCCAGACGAGCAATGCGCAGGTCTTTGGTCAGCTCATTGAGGCTGGAAATGTACCCGAGCTTGTCACCGCGGCTGATGATGCTGTTCATGCCCGTCCAGCCATTCACAGTGATCAGCAGGGTCAGGAGCAACACCAGGCCAAAGCCGATGCCAAGCTTGCGATTGACGCTCACATTTCCCAGGTGTTCGGCTAACCATCGGTACATGCTTAGGACTCCCTATGACCACGTTAATTGGATTTATAGAGAGACTATCGGCCGACCGATGGAGATCTGTAGGCCGCTAATGTCTGGGCTGGCAGTCACTTGTGGCGAGGGAGCTTGCTCCCGTTCGGCTGCAAAGCAGTCGTAAAGTCGGTGGATGCGTTCTTGCTCGAAAAAAGCGATGGCCGCTTCGCGCCCAAGCGGGAGCAAGCTCCCTCGCCACAGGGTTGTCTTAGAACAACCGCGAAAGCAGGGCCGTGACGGCGGTTTCGACCCGCAGGATGCGGTCGCCGAGCTGTACCGGTTGCAGGCCGGCCTTGGTCAGCAGGTCGACTTCGTAGGGGATCCAGCCGCCTTCCGGGCCGATGRCCAGGGTCACCGGTTCATCCAGCCCGCGGGGGCAGGGCGGGTACTGGCCGGGATGGCCGATCAGCCCGAGGGTGCCGTCGGCGATGGCCGGCAGGCGGTCTTCGACGAAGGGCTTGAAGCGTTTCTCGATGACGATCTCGGGCAGCACGCTGTCGCGAGCCTGTTCAAGACCGAGGATCAGTTGCTCGCGGATCGCCTCGGGTTCGAGGAACGGTGTCTGCCAGAAGCTCTTCTCGACCCGATAGCTGTTCACCAGCACGATTCGCGGCACACCCATGGCGGCCACCGTCTGGAACACTCGGCGCAGCATCTTCGGCCGTGGCAGGGCCAGCAGCAGGGTCAGTGGCAGCTTGGCCGGTGGCGGCTGGTCGAGGGTGACGCGCAGTTCGGCTTCGGTGGCTTCCAGGCGCAGCACTTCGGCTGAGCCCATCAATCCGCCAATCCGCCCGACCCGCAGGCTGTCGCCGACTTCACAGCGGTGGACTTCCTGCATGTGGGTCAGTCGGCGATCGCGCAGGATCACCCGGTCAGCCGCAATGAAATCGGCCTCTTCGAGGAGCAGCAGGTTCACGGTTGAGTCGCTGGCGGCTGGTCGTTGTGATCGTCAGCCGGCTGGTCATCCGCCGGTTTTTCGCGTTTGCTGACCAGGCTGCCAAACAGGATACCGATCTCGAACAACAGCCACATCGGCACGGCCAGCAGGGTCTGCGAGAAGATGTCCGGCGGGGTCAGGATCATGCCGACCACGAAGCAGCCGATGACCACGTACGGGCGGATCTTCTTCAGGTATTTGACGTCGACCACGCCGATCCACACCAGCAGCACTACGGCCACCGGGATCTCGAACGCCACGCCGAAGGCGAAGAACAGCGTCATGACGAAATCCAGGTAACTGGTGATGTCGGTCATCATTTCCACGCCCGCCGGAGTGGCCGAGGCGAAGAACTTGAAGATCAGCGGGAACACCAGAAAGTAGGCGAACGCCATGCCGGTGTAGAACAACAGGATGCTGGATACCAGCAGCGGCACTGCGATGCGCTTTTCATGCTTGTACAGGCCCGGCGCGATGAAGCCCCAGATCTGATGCAGGATCACCGGGATCGCCAGGAACAGCGAGACCATCATGGTCAGCTTCAACGGCGTCAGGAATGGCGAGGACACGTCGGTGGCAATCATCGTCGCGCCGGCTGGCAAATACTGGCGTAGCGGTATCGAGACGAAGGTGTAGATCTGCTGGGTGAAGGCAAACAACCCGGCGAAGATCAGGAAAATCGCCGCGACGCAGCGCAGCAGGCGAGTACGCAACTCGGTGAGGTGCGAAACCAGCGGCATGTGCTGGTCGTTCTCTGGAATATCGCTCATGGGGCTCGCGGCGGCAGTGTTGGGTCGTGGGGAGCCGGCGCAGTGGTTGCCGCCGCAGGAGTAACAGGGGCTGTCGGTGGTGCGGCAACGACCGCTGGAGGCGGCTCGACCGGTGTTGCGACAGCTGCAGTTTCGGCAGCAGGCGCAGGCGCCTGGACCGTCTGCTCGGCTACCGTCTCGACTGGTGTCGGCTGCTGGGCTGGATTGAGGATTTTGCGGGCCTCTTGTTCCAGCGACAGAATGTGCTCGTTGTGCAGTTGCCGGCGAATCTCGTCGGCACCGATTTCACGTTCAACTTCCTGTTTGATCGCGTTAAAGCTGCGCTTCAGGCGTCCGATCCACAGGCCGGCGGTGCGCGCAGCGCCCGGCAGGCGCTCGGGGCCCAGCACCAGCAGGGCAACGAGGCCGACAAGCAGCAGTTCAGAGAAGCTGATACCGAACATTAGTCTGCGCTCACGAGTCTTTGCGGGTCGGCTCTTCGACTTTATGGGCCTGCACGTCGATGGTGTGCGGCTCTTTCAGTGTCGAGGCCTGTGGCTGCACCGGCGCTGTTGGCTGTGCAGTGGTCGGCGGCACGACGGGTTCGGCAGGCTTCTCTTCGTCGTTCATGGCTTTGCGAAAGCCCTTGATCGTTTCGCCGACGTCGGTGCCGAGGTTTTTCAGTTTTTTGGTGCCGAATACCAGTACCACGACAATCAGGATGACGATCCAGTGTTTCCAGTCAAAAATGCCCATGTTGCTGCTCCTCTCTAATCGTTATTCAGGCGGACGGGCGCGAGGCTTTCTCGACGTGACCGGACAGGCCGAAGCGGCGGTCCAGTTCATCGAGCACGGCCTGCGGATGCTGCCCCAGTTGGGCGAGCATGACCATACTATGGAACCACAGGTCAGCGGTTTCGTAGATTACATCACTGCAATCTCCGCTGATGGCGGCGTCTTTGGCAGCAATGATCGTCTCGACCGATTCTTCGCCGACTTTTTCCAGAATCTTGTTCAAGCCCTTGTGGTAAAGGCTGGCGACATAAGAGCTGTCGGCGGCAGCGCCTTTACGTTCTTCCAGCACTTGGGCCAGACGGGTCAGGGTGTCAGTCATGTTTGTGGTCCGAATAGATGGCGTGCGGGTCCTTGAGCACCGGGTCGACGGTTTTCCAGTCGCCGTTTTCATAGACGCGGTAGAAGCAGCTTTGACGGCCGGTATGACAGGCGATGTCGCCGATCTGCTCGACCATCAGAATGATCACGTCGGCGTCACAGTCCAGGCGCATCTCATGCAGGGTTTGCACATGCCCGGACTCTTCGCCCTTGCGCCATAGCTTGCCACGCGAGCGTGACCAGTAGATGGCGCGGTTCTCGGCGACGGTCAGTTCCAGCGCTTCGCGGTTCATCCAGGCCATCATCAGCACGCGCCCGGTTTTATGGTCCTGGGCGATCGCCGGCACCAGGCCGTCGCTGTCCCATTTGATCTCGTCCAGCCAATCTTTCATCTTCGACTCCGACAGCGGGCTCGACACTTCAGTAGTGGAACCCTGGCGTTGGAACAGTGTGCCAGCGTGCAGCGCGGCTGGCTATCGTCGAACGATCAGATACAAGCCCACGGCCACCATGATCGCGCCGGGCCAATGGCCGAGTCCGTCCAGGGGACCGCCGGCCAGCAGGATCGCGCCGCCCGCAAGATGCGCGGTGCCGAGCAGACGCAGGAACCAGTCGTCCGAGCGGCGATGCCAGGCCGGTTGCGGGTTTACGGCGTGCGGCTGCGACAGGCGATCAAGCAGGTCGCGGGTCATGTTGGCCAGGTGCGGCAGTTGCTCGACCTGATTGTGCAGGTTGCCGAGCAAGGTTTTCGGGCTGACACGCTCGCGCATCCAGCGTTCGAGGAACGGCTGGGCGGTGTTCCACAGGTCCAGTTCCGGGTACAGCTGACGGCCCAGGCCTTCGATGTTGAGCAGGGTTTTCTGCAAAAGAACCAGTTGTGGCTGCACTTCCATGTTGAAGCGACGTGCCGTCTGGAACAGGCGCATCAACACCTGGCCGAAGGAAATATCCTTGAGCGGTTTTTCGAAGATCGGTTCGCAGACTGTACGGATTGCCGCTTCGAATTCGTTGAGTTTGGTTTCTGCCGGCACCCAACCCGAATCGATGTGCAGTTGGGCGACACGGCGATAGTCACGCTTGAAGAAAGCGAACAGGTTGCGTGCCAGATAGTCCTGGTCTTCAGGCGTCAGGCTGCCGACGATCCCGCAGTCGATCGCAATGTACTGCGGGCTCCACGGCTGCACGGTGCTGACGAAGATGTTGCCGGGGTGCATGTCGGCGTGGAAGAAGCTGTCGCGGAACACCTGAGTGAAGAAGATCTCCACGCCACGTTCGGCGAGCATTTTCATGTCGGTGCGCTGGTCGGCGAGGGTCGCGAGGTCAGTGACCTGAATCCCGTAGATACGCTCCATCACCAACACTTTTGGCCGGCACCAGTCCCAGTAGACTTGCGGCACGTATAGCAGCGGCGAGCCGTCGAAGTTACGCCTCAGCTGGCTGGCATTCGCCGCTTCGCGCAGCAGGTCGAGTTCGTCGAAGATGGTCTTTTCGTAATCGCCGACCACCTCCACCGGGTGCAGCAGGCGGGCGTCGGCGGAGAGTTTTTCCGCTGCGCGGGCGAGGATGAACAGCCAGGCCAGGTCTTGCGCGATCACCGGTTTGAGGCCCGGGCGTATGACCTTGACCACCACTTCTTCGCCGCTTTTCAACTGCGCCGCATGGACTTGCGCCACCGAAGCCGAAGCCAGTGGCTCGATGTCGAATCGGCTGAACACATCGTTGATTTTCTTGCCCAGCTGTTCTTCGATCAGCTTGACCGCTACCTGCGAGTCAAACGGCGGCACACGGTCCTGCAGCAGCATCAGCTCATCGGCGATGTCTTCGGGCAGCAGGTCGCGGCGGGTCGAAAGAATCTGTCCGAACTTGATGAAAATCGGCCCCAGGTCCTGCAAGGCCAGCCGCAAGCGCGCGCCCCGGCTCAGGTCCAGGGTTTTACGCGGAAACCAGCGCCACGGCAGCGCATAACGCAGCCCCAGCAGGAACCACGGCAATGGCAGGGCGAACAGCAGGTCATCGAGGCGGTAGCGGATCACGACGCGCTGGATGCGCAACAAACGGCGGACGGCAAGCAGCTTCATGCGTTATCGCTTGAATCAAGGGATCGGGAAAGACGCTCGAAACGCGCCTCAAGACGTTCCAGATCAAGTTTGATCTGGTCCAGTTCACTAAACCGCGCTTCGGCTTCGCGCTGGCCGACGAGGGCCCGCGATTCTTCGGCGAGGTAGTCGGCAAGATTCTGGTTCAGGCTGGCGAAACCCTGCTGATACCAGCGTGCGCGGCTGCGCAAGTGACCGCCCAGCAGTTGCGTGGCGACCGGGCCGAGCCAGCGCGAGAGTTCGTATTCCCAGTCCAGCTCCAGGTCCTGAAGGACCGATGCCAGCGCCAGCAGCACGCCGCTGTCGCCGTCGAGTTCAACGTCAGGGCCATGCAGGACCGCCGTCTTGTCCTTGCTCAAAGCCAGCTTGAGCAGGCTTGCCGCCGGTGCGCGCAAGGTGCAGTCGGCGTCCGCGGCCCAGTGTGCTGCCAGCAGCAGGCCTTCGTCGCTGGGCACAATGAACATCTGCAACGCCGGGCTGCGGCAATCGACGGCAATCACCTTGCCGTTCAACGGCGCCAGACGCGGCAGCGCCGTGCTGTCGAGCCGCAGCACCCGGTTGAGGCCGAGTTCGACGCTGGCGAGCAGGCCGGCGAGCAACATCAGGGTTTGATGCCGCGGTGCAGGGCGACGATGCCTGCGGTCATGTTGTGATAGGTCACGCGGTCGAAACCGGCTTCAACCATCATCGACTTCAGGGTTTCCTGGTTCGGGTGCATGCGGATCGATTCGGCCAGGTAGCGATAGCTTTCCGAGTCATTGGTGATCAGCTTGCCCATCAACGGCATGAAGGCGAACGAGTAGGCATCGTAGGCCTTGGACATCAGTGCGTTGGTCGGTTTGGAGAACTCCAGCACCAGCAAGCGACCGCCCGGTTTGAGCACCCGCAGCATGGAGCGCAGGGCGTCTTCCTTGTGAGTGACGTTGCGCAGGCCGAACGCGATGGTCACGCAGTCGAAGTGGTTGTCCGGGAACGGCAGCTTTTCAGCGTCGGCCTGAACGAATTCGACGTTGCCGGCCACACCCAGATCCAGCAGGCGGTCACGACCAACCTTGAGCATGGATTCGTTGATGTCGGCGAGCACGACCTGGCCGGTCGGACCGACAAGGTGCGAGAACTTTCGGGTCAGGTCGCCGGTGCCGCCGGCGATGTCCAGCACGCGGTTGCCGGTGCGAACGCCCGACAGTTCGATCGCGAAACGCTTCCACAAACGGTGCATGCCGCCCGACAGGAGGTCGTTCATCAGGTCGTATTTGGCGGCTACCGAGTGGAAAACCTCAGCGACTTTTTCCGCTTTCTGGCTTTCCGGAACGTTTTTGAAGCCGAAGTGAGTGGTGGGTTCGGCATCGCTGCCTTTGCGCTGATCAGTCATATCGCTGTCACCAAAAGAGAATGCGCGACATTCTAATCCCCAAGGCATGCTTTGTCTTGGCAAGGCTGAAGGTAAGATAGGCAACCGCCCGGACGTTTTGACGCAGCAGGGGTCAGAATGCTTGAGGCAAGTCCCGATAAAGCAGGAGTCATTCAGTGGCCCATATTAGTGTTGAGCGTACCCACGGCCTGGGTAAGGAAGCAGCCCGCGAGAAGGCGGACAAACTGGCGGAGAAACTGGCCGCGCAATATGGCCTGGAACCTCAGTGGTCGGGCGACACCCTGAACCTCAAGCGTTCCGGGGTCAAAGGTGCGGTCTATGTGGGCGACACCTCGATCAGGGTCGATGTCGAACTCGGTCTATTGATGTCAGCCATGAGCGGCACCATCAAGTCGGAAATCGAAAGAGCCCTCGATAAAGCGCTGGTCTGACTCTCATTCTTTCTGTGGAATGAGAACCCTGTGGGAGCGAGCAGGCTCGCTCCCACAATAGAACGCTGTCATTCGCATTGTTTGTGTCAGTTGTTAGGGTGCCGTTTCTAATTTTTCTCACTACGTTGTGCCTGAGCCCGACGCTTGACGGGCAGTTCCTCAAACCTTCTGCGCGTGAGGTGCACCATGGCCAAAGTTACTTTGAAGAAAAAAACTGACGTTCAGCCGACTGCGTTGAACGAGGTGAAATCCTATGCCCGCAAGATCTGGCTGGCAGGCCTGGGTGCCTACACCAAGGTCGGCCAGGAAGGCAGCGAGTACTTTCAGGAGTTGATCAAGGCTGGTCAAACTGTTGAAAAGAAAGGCAAAAAAGTCGTTGCCGAGAAGCTTGAAGCGGCCAATGCCGAGATTGATGAAGCCAAGAGTGAAGTCAGTACCTTCAAAGGCAAAGTCGAAGTTCAGCTCGACAAAGTCGAGAAGGCTTTCGACACGCGTGTTGCAAGTGCCTTGAATCGTATCGGCATTCCGTCTAAACATGACGTTGAGACACTCTCTGCTAAGCTCGATGAGCTGACGGCATTGCTCGAACGCGTCGCGCGTAAACATTAAGGAGAACGGGATGGCTGGCAAAAAGAACACCGAGAAAGAAGGCAGCTCGTGGATTGGGAAAGTCGAAGACTACTCCCGCAAAATCTGGCTTGCTGGTTTAGGCGTGTACTCGAAGATCGACACTGACGGCAGCAAACTCTTCGAGTCATTGGTTAAAGATGGCGAGAAAGCCGAGAAGCTCACCAAGAGCGCTGTCGGCAAAACTGTCGACGCTGCCAAAGACTCCGCTCAATCGGCCAAGTCGCGTATCAGTGGTGTCAAAGATCGCGCGCTGGGCAAGTGGGATGAACTGGAAGGGGCTTTCGACAAGCGTCTGAACAGCGCGATTTCGCGTCTTGGCGTGCCAAGCCGCAATGAAGTCAAAGCGCTGCACAGCAAGGTCGATACCCTGACCAAGCAAATCGAAAAACTCACCGGTGCCAAGGTTGCGCCTGTTGCCGCTAAAACGGCAGCAGCCAAACCCGCCGCGAAAACTGCCGCCAAACCCCTGGTAAAAGCTGCCGCGAAACCGGCTGCCAAACCAGCGGCGAAAGCGCCAGCGAAGCCGGCAGCTAAAACCGCGGCAGCCAAACCTGCAGCGGCCAAGCCAGCAGCCAAACCGGCTGCTGCGAAGAAACCGGCCGCCAAGAAGCCAGCAGCCCCGAAAGCGGCTGCACCGAAACCAGCAGTGGCTGCCGCCAAACCGGCAGCACCGGTCAGCCCGGCGAACTCCGCCGCGGCGCCAACCCCTGCTGTGACCCCGACTGTAGCGCCAACCCCATCGGCGCCAACCAGTCAGTCCTGATTAACCCAGGGCACGCAAAAACGCCCGGCCTGCGAAGGTCGGGCGTTTTTGTTTGTGCCGCAAAAGCTGAGTGGCTCGCCAACCTGTGTAGCAGCTGCCGAAGGCTGCGTTCGGCGACGAAGTCGTCGTAAATCGGTCACCCGGTTTTATCAGGTAGGTTGTGCTATCCGGATTGCGACTGCTGCGCACTCGAACGCAGGCTTCGCCAGCTGCTACAGGGGCGGTGTTGCTTCAGTCATGCTCTTCCAGATACTGCAACGCCAACTGCTCGGTTGCGAGTTTCGCCGACGGCGGCAGGTGCGGCGCCACCAGCATCATGATCTGGTAGACCACCACGCGTACTTCGCCTTCGCGATCGAGAATCCGCTGATAGTCCAGGGAAAACAGCAAGGTCATGGTGATCTGTTCCACCAGTTGCCCGAGTGCCTGGGTATCGCTGACCAGTTGCCCCTGAGCCTTCAACTGCGCCAGTAACGAGGCCAATGTGCGTTTGAGGGCATTGAGCAGATTACGGATGCCCTTGGCCAGTTTCGGCAAACGTCCGGCCAGGTTCGACAGGTCCTGGAACAGGAAGCGGTAGTGCGCCAGGCGTTCAACGATCAGGTGCAGGAACAGCCAGTAATCCTCCGGTGCCAGTTGCACGTCCGACGGTGGATCGAGCAATGGCGTCAACTCACCCTGAAAGCGCTCGAACAACCCGAGAATCAGCGGCTCCTTGCCGTGAAAGTGGTAGTAGAGGTTGCCGGGGCTGATCCCCAGCTCATTGGCAACTTCCATGGTAGAGACATTCGGCTCGCCCTTTTGGTTGAACAACTGCAGGGCACATTCAAGAATCCGGTCGCGGGTTTTCATCCAGTCTTCTTAGTGATTCGTCAGGCCACGGCCGACACTTCAGGCCGTGGCACGGGGGAGAGTTCAGCGTACGCGTACGTAGGTGCCTGGCGCCGCTTCCATCGGTGGATAGTTCTGGTTACCAAGGGCCATCAAGGTTTCGCGCTGAGCACCGGAACGTTCCTGAATCCAGACCAGCCACTGGTTCCACCAACTGCCATCGACGTGTTTGGCGTCGTAGTACCAGGCCCGTGGATCGCTGCTCAGTTTCGGGCTTTCGACATAGTTGGCCTTGGGGTTGCTCGGTGGGTTGAGAATGCTCTGCACGTGGCCGCTGTTGGACAGCACGAAGCGCCGCTCGCCGCCCAGCAGCAGTGTCGAGCGGTACACCGCATCCCAAGGCGTGATGTGGTCGTTGATCCCGGCGACGCTGAAGCTGTCGACGTTGACTTTCTGCAAGTCGATTGGCGTACCGCAGACCTCCAGTCCGCCAGGATGGGTCAACGGGTTGTGCTTGAAGAAGTCCAGCAGGTCGCCATGAAAGGCAGCCGGCAGGCGAGTGTTGTCGTTGTTCCAGTAGAGAATGTCGAAGGCTGGCGGCTCTTTGCCCAGCAGGTAGTTGTTGACCCAGTAGTTCCAGATCAGGTCGTTGGGGCGCATCCAGGCAAAGACCCTGGCCATGTCGCGACCTTCGAGTACGCCTTTCTGGTAGGAGCGTCGCTTGGCCGCCTCGAGGGTTTGTTCGTCGGCAAACAGGGTCGCCGGGCTTTCCAGTTCACTGTCGAGCAGGCTCACCAGATAGGTCGCGCTCGAGACCCGACGCAGCTGCCGCTTGGCTTGCAGATGTCCTTGCAGAGCGGCGATGGTCAGGCCGCCGGCGCAGGCGCCCATCAGGTTGACCTCGCGGCTGCCGCTGATCGCCCGGCAGACATTCAGCGCTTCTTCCACGGCTTCAACGTAACTCGACAGGCCCCATTCACGATGACGGACATCCGGGTTGCRCCAGCTGATCATGAACACCTGCAGGCCGTTTTTCAGCGCGAACTGGACGAAGCTGTTGTGCGGGCTCAAGTCGAAAATGTAGTACTTGTTGATCTGCGGCGGCACCACGAGCAGCGGCCTTGCGTACTGCTTTTCGCTCATCGGCTTGTACTGCATCAGCTCCAGCAGTTCGTTGCGAAACACCACGGCACCGGTGGTGGTGGCTACCGTTTTGCCGACTTCGAAGGCGTGCTTGGTCACCTGGCTGGGCAGGCAGTTGTTGTGCATCAAGTCGTCGAGCAGATGGCTGAGACCGCGCACCAGACTTTGGCCACCAGAGTTGAACAGCTCCTTGACCGCCAGCGGGTTGAGCAACGTGTTGGACGGTGAGACCGCGTCATTGAGCAGGGTAAAGGCAAAGTGCGCGCGTGCACGGTCATCGGCGGGCATGCCGCTTTCATCGATCCATTTTTTGATCTGCTTCTGCCAACTCAGGTAAGCCTGAAGGCCACGTCGGTAAAACGGATTGAGGGTCCAACTCGGGTCGGCGAAGCGGCTGTCCGAAGGGTTGGGCTGATGCAGGGTCTCGCCCAGTAGTACCCGGCCCAGCTGGCCACCCAATGCCAGTGCGTGTTTGGCACTCTGTACCGGGTGGCGCAAGCCATGGGCGGCGACGCTGCGCAGAGTCGAGAACAGATCCCGGCCGCGCAGACCGGTAATCGCACTCTGGGCATTGATGAATGCGGCGGGTGGAGGGAAGGCGCCCGGCGCTTTTTTGTCTCGCATGAGTCAACACTCCTTCGTCAAGCCATCAACAAGTACATCAATTCCGAATAGACACCATAGTCGCTTCGGACCTCCCTTGCGGCTTTCGACACGCCTGTCGACATACGCAGTACGTTATGTGCCGCCGAACGACCCCGGGTGCGGATGCATCACCGCCCGTTGGCGTTCTTCCTGGAGAAATTTCATGATGATCGGTGCGACGGCTTCAGCCCGAGTGATCAGGAATAAATGGCCGTCGTCGATTATGTGTAGCTGGGCATTGGGAATACGCCAGGCGAGTATCCGCATATTGATCAGCGGAATGAGCGGGTCATCGTCACCGGCCAGCACCAGGGTCGGCTGATTGATTTTGTGCAGCCAGTGAATACTGGTCCAGCCCAGGCCCGCGAATAGCTGCCAGTAGTAGCCAAGCTTGCCCGCCGAACGCACTTTGCTCGCGTGCTCCGCTGCGAGGTTCGGATCACGACGGAACGAACCACCGTAAATCAGCGGCGCAATGCGAATCACGTGGGATGGCTGGATGTAGCGTCTGGGGCTGGCCATCATCCACAGCACTTTCGGTTTGCCCGGCACCATCACCATGCCCGCCGCCGTCGCTGCCAACACCAACTTCTTGCAGCGCTCGGGGAAGTCGAAGGCAAACTGTTGGGCGAGTGCCCCGCCCCAGGAAACACCGACCACGTTGACTTGCCCGTAATCGAGGTAGTCGAGCATCCGTGCGGTCAGCTTGGCCAGGCCGGGAAAGCGGTAAGGGTGGGTAGGCGTCGATGAACCGCCGACACCGGGGACATCGAAGGCGATCACTTCCAGGTCCGGGTCAAGTGCCTGGACAAACGGAAACACCAGCTCCAGGTTGGCGCCGATGCCGTTGAAAATCAGCAAGGGCGTCAAGTGAGGCTTGCCGGGGCGTACCGCGGTGCGGATGGTTTGACCATCCAGGTCGACAGTACGAAATATGAACGGTTGCGGCATGCTTCAAGCCCTGTGGGTCGATGTCTCATTTTCATTGTGGGAGCGAGCCTGCTCGCGATGACGGCGGCACATTCAACCCTTTTGTTGGTTGTGACACCGCTATCGCGAGCAGGCTCGCTCCCACATGTGTCAGTTAACGTTCATGCACATAAGTCCCCGGTGATGCCTCACCTGCCGCATAGGTCTTGTTGCCGAGTACGGTCGGGGCTTTCTTCAGCTTGCCCGAACGCTCGGCGTGCCAGGCCTGCCAGTGCAGCCACCAGGAGTCAGTGTGCTTGGTTGAGTTTTCCAGCCAGTCATTGGCATGGGCCGGCATGTCGGTGCTGGTCATGTAACGGGATTTCGGGTTGCCCGGCGGGTTCAGAATGCTCTGGATATGGCCGCTGCTGGACAACACGAATTCGACCTTGCCACCGAACAGCTGCGCCGATTTGTAGCACGACTTCCACGGTGTGATGTGGTCGTTGGTGCCTGCCAGGGAATAGACGTCTGCCGTGACCTGCTTGAGGTCGATCGGCGTGCCGCACACTTCCAGTGCATCGGCGCGGACCAGTGGGTTGTTTTTGAACAGTTCGATCAGGTCGCCGTGGAACGCCGCAGGCAGCCGGGTGGTGTCATTGTTCCAGAACAGAATGTCGAAGACCGGCGGCTCGTTGCCCAGCAGGTAGTTGTTGACCCAGTAGTTCCAGATCAGGTCGTTGGGGCGCATCCAGGCGAAGACCTTGGCCATGTCGCGGCCTTCGAGCACGCCGGCCTGATAGGAGTGGCGCTTGGCGGCTTCCAGGGTTTGCTCGTCGACGAACAGTGCAACCTGGGAATCAAGGGTGGTGTCGAGCACACTGACCAGCAAGGTTACGGCGTTGACCTTCTTCTCGCCGATCGCCGCGTAATGGCCCAGCAGGGCGGTGCAGGTAATACCGCCGGAGCAGGCGCCGAGTATGTTCACGTCTTTGCTGCCGGTGATCGCGGTGACCACATCGACCGCTTCCTTGAGCGCTTCAATGTAGGTCGACAAACCCCATTCGCGTTGGGCCTTGGTCGGGTTGCGCCAACTGACGATGAAGGTTTGCACGTTGTTGCGCAGGCAGAAGCGCGCCAGGCTTTTGTCCGGGCTCAGGTCGAAAACGTAGAACTTGTTGATCTGTGGTGGCACCACCAGCAGTGGTCGTTCGTACACTTGTTCAGTGATGGGCCGGTACTGGATCAGCTCCAGTACATCGTTGCGGAAAACCACCGCGCCTTCGGTGGTGCCCAGGCTCTTGCCGACTTCGAAGGCCCCCATGTTGACCTGGCTCGGCATGCCGCCGTTGTGCACCAGATCCTTGGCCAGGTGCGAGAGGCCATCGAGCAGGCTTTTGCCGCCGGTTTCGAAGAAGCGTTTGACGGCAGCAGGGTTGGCCGCGCTGTTGGTCGGGGCCATGGCCTCGGTCATCAGGTTGATCACGAAGTGTGCGCGGCTGATGTCCTGGGTGGACAGATTGCTTTCGCCAATCCAGTCGTGGAGTTCCTTGCGCCACGCCAGGTAGGTTTGCAGATAACGTCTGTAGAGCGGGTTCTGACTCCACGCCGGATCGTTGAAACGACGGTCATCGCTTTCCGGTTGCAGCTCGGATCTACCGAGCATCACGTTCTTGAGCTCAATGCCAAAATGCGCGACATGCTTGACGCTGTGGATGGGTTGTTTGATGGCCTGGGTCAGCACCATGCGGGCAGAGGTAAGCAGATCCTTTCGACGCAAGCCGATGACCGGGTTTAGCCCAAGAGTGTTTTCCGAGGCTTGAAGTTTCAGGTCATCGTTATTCTTGTTACTCATCTACGACGCTCCATTGTCCTGAGGCGAGTACCTGAGTCCTGCTGTGTAGTCACACAGCAAATGCCGGGTACACGCTCGGGTGACCGTTAGTTGTACATCGCTGACTTTTTCATTCAGGAGGCGCGCTGCACAGAACTTGCCAGATCCATTGGTTACCCGAGTTTAATTTTTTTCGCAAGCAGGCCGATCCTCGACACCGCAGCCCAGCATTCAAACAGATGAAATTAGAAAATGCCCTCTAAAGAGCGCGGGCCTTGAGTTAGAGCATCAGCTTGACAACAGACTCGTTTGGATCGCGGGTCTTTCCGGCGGCTTTGAGCTCGGCAAGATAGTCGTCCCAGAGTGCGTCATATCGTCGCGCCAACTGATAGAGATATTCCCAGGTGAACAGGCCGCTGTCGTGGCCGTCATCGAAGGTCAATTTCAGTGCGTACTGACCGGCCGGTTCTACCTTGTTCAGGCCTACGCCGATCTTGCCAAATTGAAGGATGGGTTTGCCGTGGCCCTGGACCTCGGCGGAAGGAGAGTGCACGCGCAAGAATTCTGCGCTCAGGTGATAGACCTCGTCGGGCGCGTATTGCAGCTCCAGGGTTTTCGAGGCTTTGTGCAGTTTGATGGCGGTGGGGAGTGGAGTCGTCATGGGGCCGGTCGTCCGTCATTGTGAGGGCCCTTGTGGGAGCGAGCCTGCTCGCGATTGCGGCGTGACGTTCAACATCAATGTTGAACGTTAT
>NZ_JBFTLU010000048.1:0-20207 GCF_056396605.1 Pseudomonas sp. 05T35 | reverse complement strand
GGGTGCTTGCTGAGTCACACCCACTAAAAAGCCCCGCGTCTGTGCAAGAGCGCGGGGCTTTTTCAATTCAGCCAGTGAGCTGTTCAGGCTCGCAGTGAATCAGAAGCGGTAGGTCGCGCCGACACCAAAACCATTGGAGCTGTTTTCGTACTTGGCGCTGTAACTGTCTACTGCGTTGGAGTGATTCACCGTGACAGCTTCTTCCTTGAGGTAGGAATAGGCGACGTCGATGGTCAGATCATCGGTGACGTTGTAGCCAGCGCCAAGGCTGAAGATAGTGCGGTCACCTGTAGGAATGCGTGGTGAGCGGTCAGTATTGTTGGTAGGCGACTGGTCAAAGGTCAGGCCGGTGCGCAATATCCACTGCTTGTTCAACTTGTAGGAAGTACCGATGGCGTAGGCCCAGGTATTGTGCCAGTTCTGCTCTTCCGTAATGGTGCCGAACAAGGCTGGGGACAATACACCGCCCTGTGCCGCAGTGACGCCTTCGTTATTGACGGTGATGTTTTTCAGGCGGCTCCAGCGGGTCCAGGTGGAACCTGCATACACGGTCCACGCATCTGTCAGTTGTTGCGTCACGGAGAAGTCGACCGATTCAGGCGTTTCGATTTTCAGCGAAGCGTCGTATCGATTGCTTTGCAGGAAGGCGGAAGGAGCGTTGGCGCCTGCAGTGATATCGGTATGACCTTCGAGCTTGTAATTCACTTTCGAGTGATAGGTCAGGCCGAGGCGGGTGGTATCGGTTGCTTGTACCAGAACACCGAAGTTATAGCCCAGAGCGGTGTCGTCGCCTTTGATCTTGACGTGGGTATCGCCAAAAAGAGGTACATCCGACTCGAGAGTGCCGCCAATACGGTTAATGGTCGGGCCGAAACCGATCGATACTCTGTCGTTGAAGGCATAGCTGACGGTAGGTTGGAAGGTCACAACCTTGACTTCACTCTTGCTGCCGAAGCCGCCGCCCTGGAAGCCACTTTCATAGTTGGTAATCAGACCAAAAGGTGCATAGACGCCGAGGCCAAATGCCCAGTGATCATCGATCGGTTTGACGTAATAGCCCATCGGAACGGCTGTGAATGGCACCATGTCGCCCTTGTTGGTACCCGGATGGGCGCCGTGGGCGTCTTTGATATCACTCGAAGCGTCGATAGCTGCCAGCCCGCCAGTGACTTCCTGGCGCTTGATACGCGACATACCGGCAGGGTTGCCAAATACAGTACTCGCATCCTCGGCGGACGAAGAGCGTCCCGCAAAACCAGTCCCCATCCCACTGATGCTCTGTTCGTTGAGGGCAAAGCCACTTGCGAAGATCTGGGTGGATGCCAAGGTAACGGCGAGGCTAAGGGTGGTTTTGAGCATTACTCTTTTCATTATTAGAACTCCTGGTGATCACCGGGGCGAAAATTACCAACATTTTCGTTTGAGCGCTATAGGCTGGATGGCTTGAGATAGAGCGCTTTTGTAGGACAATCAGACCAGATTCGCACCTATAATGCGCGATCTTGCAAATTGCCCGGTTAGCAGGCGATCTGATTCAGCGGTGATACACAGGTTTGCCAGGCGCAGGTGAAGTCACGCAGACGACCTTGCGGCTGGAAGGTCTGGCGCCAGATTCTGGCCATGCCCAGCAGGTCATCGGCTTCGGGGAGCGGGGTATTCTGTTCTTCTATCAATAGCCAGGCGATGGCGGTGGCGTAACGCAGGTTGACGGTCAGTTCGAGGTGCGGACCGCTGAGGAACGCGTGCTGGCTGGCGAGGCCGCGAACCAGGCTGGCGCGTTCCGGGTCCAGCGCCAGGTAGTGATCCCAAAGCGCCTGGTGACGAGGTTCGGCAATCCGGTACAGACCATGCCCGCGGCGGTCATGCAGGGCGGAGCCGAGAGCGGACTGACTGGCTGCAACACCCAGTAGCAGGGATTCGGCAATCGTGCTGTGGCGTCCGAGGTAAATCAATGTCGGACGGATCACATAACGGCACAGTTCGCTGGCGGCGATACCCATAAAGCCCTCGAAACGTGAAGTGGGCGGCGATTCCTGACTGGGTGGGCTTGGCAGCTGTGGATCGACTCAGGATCGCCGGAAGCGGATCAAGCCGCTTGAGTTGAAGTGTAGTGTCATATTCGTGCCGTAAAGGCCTGTTTTTAAAATATTTCTGGCACCGAGTTATAACCGTTATATCGCTTGGTGCTTAAGCCGGTACAGCGAATGGAGAAATATCAGGCAATAAAAAGCCCTGCTTTTCAGGCAGGGCTTTTGATGTTTTCAGCCTTTCTGGCGTATCAGGCAACCAGTGCCTGACGGGTACGCTCGATCACGGCCTGCAGCGGCTCGGCGCTGGAGTATTGATCGGGGTACAGGCGTTCGCTGTGACGAGCGATGCCGTGTTCATTGACCAGAGTGAAGCTGAAGCAGCCTTTGCGAGCAGCCATGATCAGGCAGTTCATTGGAGCAAAAGCGTTGGTTAGGGTGCGAATGGCATCCTGAGTGTGGATTTGAGTAGACATGGTTATTGGGTGTTCCTACAAATGACACGGATAAGAACCGTGCAACGTTAAAACGTTCCAGTAACGACGATCACCATTGATCGAACGAAGAACCCGACTGGAACAAAGCAGCCAGTTGAAGCGCTATGATTTTTGCGCGCTTGGGCCGGCAGGTAGGTACTTAGGAGGGCAGGCAACACATCAAGGGCAGAGGTTCTGGGCCCGGGGTGAAGATCCTGATCAATTTGCAGGTTGGTTCGGTCAGAGTAAGTGAGCTTCGCAACACCCTTTGCTTTCGATTCAAAGGCAGTGTTGTCGCAAGCGTTACCTGGAAACCATCGAGGTGGTCGGTCCCGTGATGTCGGTAGAGGCTTCTCTTTAGGGAAGGTATACCGCAGGAGTTGTTCGACCAGAATTGACTTTCAGCTTGGTACTAACGCCGCGGATAGTAACGGATTGAATTCGAGAAAGGAAGTGTGTTAGGCAAAAACTTTTACTGATGCTTGAATCGCTCTGCTCGCTGGCGGGAAATTGCCGTGCCTGGCGCATCTGCAGTCGCGGGTAAAACGTCGCGGCAACAGTAAAGCACACAATTGGGTCGCCAGGTGTCCAGCGGTATGAGCCTCACCTCGCTTGAAACGCAGGTACAGTGAGGCTCGTTGTGACGGATTGACTGCAAAACGCACGAAAAAAGGGCGGTGATATAACCACCTCAAAGGGACTTGTGCACATTAGTTGCGTGGACTGTCACCGGCCTGTCATTTCACCTTCAAGCGCAGTGGGTGCCTGTAGTGG
Source organism: Pseudomonas sp. 05T35 (assembly GCF_056396605.1). Lineage (NCBI taxonomy): Bacteria > Pseudomonadati > Pseudomonadota > Gammaproteobacteria > Pseudomonadales > Pseudomonadaceae > Pseudomonas > Pseudomonas sp. 05T35. The sequence continues at coordinate 16,930 of NZ_JBFTLU010000048.1, read as the reverse complement.
AAATTTAAGTCAATGAAAAACATCGCTTTTTTTTACTGGTGAAAAAATCGTCAGTTTGACTGCGAGCCCCATTCCACAGGGCTTCTGGCGAGTTCAGGGCGGGTTGTCCACTGAGTTATCCACAGCTTCTGTGGATTGTCCCGAGCGCTTGCTCTAGGACGGGCGTGCAGGCTTTTTTCGACTTTACCCGTACGAAAAAAAGAGTAGAGTGGCGCGCCTTCCGATTCGTCCCACAGTACTTTATGAAGTTTCGCTCAGTACCAACCTCTGTTACCTCCATCGCCTCAGATGTTACGCCACCCAAGCGCTTTTCGATTCGAGTCGCTGAATGGTTGCTTGACAGCCCACGTCTGGGCGACAACCCCAACATCAAACATTTCGCCGGACGTTTGCTCAAGGCTCCAGCCCGTGAAGGGGTGGTGGCTGCGCAAAGTCGTCTGGGGCTATTGATGTGCCGCGAATGCGGCAATGCCCGAGATCGGCGCATTGGCCAGGACCTGCTGCGTCAGGCCGCACGTGCCGGCGACCGGCGTGCCCGGCAGGAACTCGGTCAGATCGAAGACTGAGCTGTCCAAGCCCCGACGGCTTGGTTAACCTTCGCGCTTTAATTCATCGGCAGGAGTCGTCATGGCTATGGACGTGACCAGTGTGTTGCTCGGTCTGGCGGGTGCTGCGCTACCGTTATTGATGCTGGCGTGGCAGCTACAGCGGCGCCTGAGCACCGCGCAGTCCGAGCTGTCGCTGCTTGAAGAACGCTTGGGTACTGCACAACTGGCGCAGGACGGTCTGAATGCGCAACTCGATGCCTGCCGTGATGAAATCAGCGACCTGGGTCAGGCCAATGCCGCCAAGCAAGCCGATCTGGCTGCCGTGCGCCGTGAAGTCGAGCTGTTGCAGATCGAGCGCGACAACGCTCGTGATGCGGCTCATGCCTGGAACCTCGAGCGCAGCAGTAAAGAGGCCGAGTTGCGGCGGCTGGACGCTCRGGCCGCCTCGTTGAATGCCGAGCTGCGTGAGCAGCAGGAAAGCCATCAGCAACGCCTGAGCGACCTGCAAGGCTCGCGGGATGAGCTGCGGGCGCAGTTCGCCGAGCTCGCCGGGAAAATCTTCGATGAGCGTGAGCAGCGCTTTGCCGAAACCAGCCAGCAGCGTTTGGGCCAATTGCTTGACCCACTGAAAGAGCGCATTCAATCCTTCGAGAAGCGCGTCGAGGAAAGTTATCAGGCTGAAGCTCGCGAGCGCTTCTCGCTGGCCAAGGAACTGGAGCGTTTGCAACAACTGAACCTGCGCTTGAGCGACGAGGCGACCAACCTCACGCGAGCACTCAAGGGGCAGAAAACCCAAGGCAACTGGGGCGAGTTGATTCTCGAGCGAGTGCTGGAACACGCAGGCCTGGAGAAGGGCCGCGAGTACCAGACTMAAGTCAGTCTCAAAGGCCCGGATGGCGAGCGTTTCCAGCCCGACGTGCTGATTTATCTGCCGGGCGACAAGCAGGTGGTGGTCGACTCGAAGGTCAGCCTGACGGCCTATCAGCAATACGTGGCGGCTGACGACGATGCGATTGGCCAGGCGGCGCTGAAACAGCATGTGCTGTCGTTGCGTAATCATGTCAAGGGCTTGTCCGATAAGGACTATAAGCGCCTGGACGGTCTGCACAGCCTGGATTTCGTATTACTTTTCGTGCCCATCGAGGCGGCTTTTTCCGCTGCATTGCAGGCCGAGCCGAATCTGTTTCAGGAAGCGTTCGATCGCCATATCGTCATCGTCAGCCCGACCACCTTACTGGCCACGTTGCGCGTCATCGACAGCCTGTGGAAGCAAGAGCGCCAGAGTCAGAATGCCCGGGAAATTGCCGAGCGCGCGGGCTGGCTGTACGACAAGTTCGTGTTGTTTATTCAGGACCTGGACGAGGTCGGCAATCGCTTGCAGCAACTGGATAAAGCCTACAGCGCCGCACGCAACAAACTGACGGAAGGCCGCGGCAATCTGGTCAGCCGCAGCGAACAGCTTAAATTGCTCGGCGCACGGGCCAGCAAGAGCTTGCCGGCCGATCTGCTGGAGCGGGCGATGACCGATGTCGATGGCTTGGCCGAGTTGCCGGAGTAGCGCCTACAACGGCAAATGCCGACTCAACAACGCGCGCAATGCCGCCGGTTTCACCGGTTTCGGCAGGTATTCCAGGCCTGCTGCATGCACTTGGGCAACCATCTCCGGTCGCCCGTCAGCACTGATCACCACGCCAGGCACCGGCTCACCGAGTTGAGAGCGTAGCCAGGCCATGAGTTCGGTGCCGGTTTCGCCATGGTCGAGGTGGTAATCCACCAATGCCAGTTGCGGGCGCATGCCATCGCTGAGCAGCGCAGTGCACTCATCGCGATTGCGCGCGGTATACACCTGGCAGCCCCAGCGCGAGAGCAGGCTGTTCATGCCGATCAGAATGCTGTCTTCGTTATCGATACACAGCACCTGCGCGCCCGTCGGCAGCCGGCCATTGAGCTTGGCAGTGGTCCCGGGCGCACAGGTTTGAGCATGGGCCAGAGGCACGCTGACGCTAAACACACTGCCTTTGCCTGGCCAGGAGCGGACTTGCAGTTGATGACCCAGCACCCGGCACAAACCGTCGGCAATCGCCAGACCCAGGCCCAGGCCTTTTTCGGCGCGGGTCTGGTGGCTGTCGAGGCGCTTGAACTCCTCGAAGATCTCTTGGCGTTTGTCTTCGGGAATCCCCGGGCCACGGTCCCAGACCTCCAGGCACAGCTGATCGCCCTTGTGCCGTACGCCCAATAGCACGGGGCCTTTGGCGTAGCGGAAGGCGTTGGTCAGGAAGTTTTGCAGAATCCGCCGCAGCAATTTGATATCGCTGTCGACCCGCAGGCGACTGCCGCGCAGGCGAAATTTCAGCCCTTGCTCCTGCGCCAGTGCCTTGAATTCGGCGCCGAGGGTGTCGAACAGATCATTCAGCACAAATGGCTTGCGATCCGGGTTGATCTTGCCATTTTCCAGGCGCGAGATGTCGAGCAGGTCACTGATCAAGTCCTCGGCCGAGCGAAGCGAACTGTCCAGATGCTGCACCAGTTGCCGGGTCTCGGGGGAGAGATCTTCGTTCTGGTGGGAGAGGGCGGCCGAGAACAGCCGCGCGGCGTTCAATGGCTGCATCAGGTCGTGGCTGACGGCTGCAAGGAAACGGGTTTTCGACTGGTTGGCCGCCTCGGCGGTGCCTTTGGCTTCGGTCAGCGCGATGTTCAGTTGCGACAGTTCATGGGTGCGCTCGGCGACGCGTCGCTCCAGGCCCTCGTTGGCCTCGGTCAGCGCCTGCTCGGCTTCGCGAAACGCGGTGATGTCGGTGAAACTCATGACAAACCCGCCGCCCGGCATTGGATTGCCGATCAGCTCGATCACCCGGCCGTTGGGGAACAACCGCTCCGAGGTGTGGGCGCGCCCCTGGCGCATCCAGTGCAGGCGCCGGGCAACGTGGACTTCCGCTTCGCCGGGGCCGCACAGGCCGCGTTCGGCGTTATAGCGAATGATGTCGGCAATCGGCCGGCCGACACTGATCAGGCCGTCCGGGTAGTTGAACAGTTCAAGGTAGCGACGGTTCCAGGCCACCAGCTTCAGCGACTGGTCGACCACGCTGATGCCTTGGGTGATGTTCTCGATCGCGCCTTGCAGCAAGGCGCGGTTGAATTGCAGCACTTCCGAGGCTTCGTCGGCGATTCGCACCACGTCCTCGAGTTGCATTTCCCGACCTTCAATAGCGGCTTTTACGACGGCGCGGGTCGATGACGCCCCGAGTACACCGGCGAGCAGGCGTTCGGTGTGGRCAATCCATTCACCGTCGGCATTCTGATTCGGATTGAAGCCTTTTCCTTGGCGGTAGGCGAAGCGGATGAAGCTCTGGCGTGCCCGTTCTTCGCCGACAAAACGTGCCGCGAGTTGCAGCAGATCGTCGATTTGCACCGCCAGCATCGAGCGTGCGCTCGGCCGTGTGCTGATTTCCTGGCCAATGAAGCGTCCGGCCTGCCAGTGTTCCGAGACCCGTGTGCGGGACAGCATCGACACCCAGGCGAACAAGGTGAAGTTACCGGCCAGTGACAACACCACGCCTTGGGTCAGTGGGGAAATCGGCAGGTTCAGCGGATTGCCGTGCAGCCAGCCCAGCCCAGGGAAGCTGTGCAGCGACCAGCCCAGGCTGTTGGCGGCGATCGGCAGAATCAACGTGTAGAACCAGAGAAAAGTCCCCGCCGCGAGACCGGCGAATACTCCGCGGCGGTTGGCCTGTTTCCAGTACAGCGCGCCGAGCATCGCCGGCGCCAGTTGGGTCACGGCGGCAAACGCGATCTGTCCGATGGTGGCCAGGCTGGCGGTCGAGCCGAGCAGGCGATAGGACACATAGGCCAGCAGCAGAATCGCCACGATGCTCACTCGACGCACCGAAAGCATCCAGTGGCGGAACACCTCGAACGGCCGCTCGGCATTTTTCCGGCGTAGCAGCCATGGCAGCAGCATGTCGTTGGAAACCATGGTCGACAGCGCCACGCTGGCAACGATCACCATGCCGGTGGCGGCCGATGCGCCACCGATAAACGCCAGCAGCGCCAGTGCCGGGTGGGCCTGGGCCAGTGGCAGGCTGATCACGAAGGAGTCGGGCAGTACCGAGCTTGGCAGCATCATTTGCCCGGCCAGCGCAATCGGTACCACGAACAGTGCGGCCAATCCCAGATAAGCCGGGAATACCCATTTCGCCAAGCGCAAATCGTGCGGTTCGATGTTCTCCACCACAGTCACATGGAACTGTCGTGGCAGGCAGATGATCGCCATCATCGCCACGCCCGTCTGCACCACCATCGATGGCCAATTGACGGTTTCTTTCCAGTATTCCTCCAGGCGTGGTGCGAGCATGGCCTGATCGAACAGGTCGTTGAAGCCATCGTACAAACCATACGTGACGAAGGCGCCGACGGCGAGGAAGGCGAGCAGCTTGACCAGTGCTTCGAAGGCAATCGCCAGCACCATGCCACGGTGGTGCTCTGTAGCATCGAGGTTGCGGGTGCCGAAGACGATGGTGAACAGTGCCAGAATCAGCGACACAATCAGCGCCGTGTCCTGGGCCCGGGTGCCCATGGCATCCRGACCTGCGCCGATCAACAGGTTGACCCCCAGGACGATGCCTTTAAGTTGCAAGGCGATGTAGGGCAATACGCCTACCAGACAGATCAGTGCCACCACCACTGCCAGCGATTGCGACTTGCCGTAGCGGGCGGCGATGAAGTCGGCAATCGAGGTGATGTTTTCCTGTTTGCTGATCATCACCATTTTTTGCAGGACCCACGGCGCGAACACCAGCAGCAGCATCGGCCCCAGATAAATCGGCAAAAACGACCAGAGTTGTTCGGCGGCCTGACCGACAGCGCCAAAGAACGTCCAGCTGGTGCAGTAGACCGCCAGCGACAGGCTGTACACCCAGGCACGCATACGCGGTGGCAGCGGTGCGCTGCGCCGGTCACCGTAAAAGGCGATAGCGAACATGACGGCCATATAGGCCAGGGCGACGGCGGCGATCAGTCCGCTGGACAGCGACATGGTAACTCCAGGCATAAAGACACCCGGGACGCAGACCCGGTATTACAGTCTCGCACGACCACTTCAGTTAGTCAGTGTCGACCAAGGTCGTGGCGCGGCGGGGTGTCGCAGGGTGGATACGTACCGTGTTTGCGCGGCAGCTACGGGGCCAGTGCGATGTCGATCAAGCGATGCAACTCTTCAACCTCAAGCGCCGCCGATGCGAACAGGATGCGGAACACCGTCGGCGCCACCACCATGTTGATCAATCGGTCGACACTGGGCTTCGGCTCATTCGGATAGCGGTCCAGTATTGTCTGCAACTGACCGCTGAGAATGCTCACGCAATACCCCGGCGTGGCGCTCGATTGCACGTCACGCATCATGTTGCGGCCGGGCTCCGAGCTCATTTCGTCCAGATACTGCTCGGCCCAGGCGCGCAAATCGCCGCGCAGGCTGCCGGTGTTGGCGGGTTCGCTGTCAGGACGCATGCGTACCAGCGCGACGTCGGCCAAGAGTGCCGACAAGTCACCCCAACGTCGGTAGATCGTTGACGGCGTAACGCCTGCGCGGGCGGCGATTTGCGGCACGGTCACGCTCGAGCGCTCCTGTTCTTCGAGGAGTTCGCGTACTGCCGAATGAATCGACTCTTGCACCCTGGCACTACGGCCGCCCGGGCGTAAACCTTCTTTAATAGCCATGCGTCGAACCTTAACACAAAGAATTTGCTTTAAGCCGAAGCCAGTAGCACACTCCGTAAAGCAAAAAATTAGCTTTTGCGGAGTGTGCCCATGTCCAGTTCTGTCTCAAACCGTTCCAGCCTGGTGTTCCTGGCGATCACCTTACTGAGTTTTCTCGCCGCTTCCAGTGCACCAACACCGCTTTATCACCTGTACCAGGAGGCGCTGCAGTTTTCTCCGGCAACCCTGACGCTGATTTTCGGGGTGTATGCCTTTAGCCTGCTGGCGGCGCTGCTGACGGTCGGCTCGTTGTCGGATCATCTGGGGCGCAAACCGGTGATCTTCGCTGCGTTACTGCTGGATATGCTGGCGATGTTGCTGTTTATCAATGCCGACAGTGTGGCTTGGCTGATCGCTGCGCGGGTGCTTCAGGGGTTTGCCACCGGCATGGCCACCAGCGTACTCGGTGCGGCGTTGCTCGATACTGACCGGCAGCAAGGCCCGCTGGTGAATAGCGTTGCGCCGCTTCTGGGCATGGCGTTTGGCGCATTGGGCAGTGGATTGCTGGCGGAGTACGCACCGCAACCGTTGCAGTTGGTCTACTGGATTCTGTTGGGGTTGTTCCTGCTGCAAGCCCTGTACGTCTGGCGTCTGCCAGAAAGTGTCAGTCGACTACCCGGCGCCTGGGCGTCGCTACGCCCGACCTTGCATGTGCCGCCACAGGCACGACGGGCGCTGTGGCTGGCGCTGCCGGTGGATGTGGCGGTCTGGGCGGTGGGCGGCTTCTTCCTGTCACTGGCGCCATCGCTGGTTCGTACGGCGACCGGTTCGACCTCCAACCTGATCGGCGGAGGTTTGGTGGCCGTGTTGACGGTCAGCGGCGCATTGATGATCTTCTCGTTGCGCAAGCGCCCGGCAGACAAAGTCCTGCGCTTGGGCGCGAGCTGCTTGGCGATCGGCATCGCGCTGATTCTGAGCGCCGTGCACAGCGCCAGTCTGCCGCTGTTTTTCTTCGCCACTCTGGTGGCTGGCAGTGGTTTTGGTGCCGGTTTTCTCGGTGCCTTGCGCAGCGTGGTACCGCTGGCCTTGCCCCATGAGCGCGCGGGGTTGATGTCGGCGTTCTACGTGCTGAGTTACCTGGCGTTCTGCCTGCCGTCGCTATTGGCAGGCAACCTGACCCGGACCTTCGGTCTGATCGCCACCACCGATGGCTATGGCGCGGTATTGATCGTGCTGTCGTTGGGGGCGTTGTTGGGGTTGATGCGTCAGCGGCCGGCCAAGCTCTGTGGGGTAGCGGATAATCCTTAACGTGACAGAGGCGTTCCCAGTCGGAGTGATACGGGCAGCAGTGTTTAATACCTATATCTGTAAAACAGATAACAGTTAGAGAAATTACCCGTTATATAGATATTCGATTCAGTTCTACCATGAGCTCTACCTCACTCGAGGACAGGAGTTCACGATGCAATGCCCCAACAGCAACAAAACCGCTAACCGGCCTTTGAGCCATTTGCAGCACCCTCGCGAAGCGATTCGTCAGTTCACCCCGAACTGGTTCGCCGCGACCATGGGTACCGGGGTCCTGGCCTTGGCGCTCGCCCAATTGCCGGTGTCTGTCCCTGGCCTGCATGCCTTCGCTGAAGGCCTGTGGATGTTCAATATTTTCCTGTTCCTGCTGTTCAGCGGGTTGTACGCCGCGCGCTGGGCGTTTTTCTTCGATGAAGCGCGACGGATTTTCGGCCACTCCACGGTTTCGATGTTTTTCGGCACCATTCCCATGGGCCTGGCGACCATCATCAATGGCTTCCTGCTGTTTGGTCTGCCGCGTTGGGGGGAGGGCGTTGTGCACCTGGCCGAGGTGCTGTGGTGGCTGGATGTCGCCATGTCGCTGGCCTGCGGCGTCTTGATCCCGTATATGATGTTCACCCGTCAGGAGCACAGCATCGACCAGATGACCRCCGTCTGGCTGCTACCGGTGGTGGCTGCAGAAGTCGCGGCGGCGAGCGGTGGTTTGCTTGCGCCGCATCTGGCAGATGCCCACTCGCAATTGGTGGTGCTGGTGACCAGCTACGTGCTGTGGGCGTTCTCGCTGCCGGTGGCGTTCAGCATCCTGACCATCCTGCTGCTGCGTATGGCCCTGCACAAATTGCCCCACGAAAACATGGCCGCGTCGAGCTGGCTGGCGCTGGGGCCGATCGGTACCGGGGCGCTGGGCATGTTGTTGCTGGGTAGCGATGCGCCGGCTATTTTCGCCGCCAACGGTTTGCCGGGAATCGGTGAAATTGCCGCCGGACTGGGCCTGATCGCAGGCATTACGCTGTGGGGCTTCGGCTTGTGGTGGATGTTGATGGCGGTGCTGATCACCTTGCGTTACCTGCGTGGTGGAATTCCCTTCAACCTCGGCTGGTGGGGTTTTACCTTCCCGTTGGGCGTCTATTCGCTGGCCACGCTGAAGCTGGCAGGCACCTTGAACCTGACTTTTTTCAGTATCTTTGGCAGCGTTTTGGTGGTCGCACTGGCGATCATGTGGCTGATCGTCTCCAAGCGCACCGTTCAAGGCGCCTGGCGCGGTGAGTTGTTTGTTTCGCCGTGTATTGCCGGATTAGCGAAATAATTCGCAAAGTTTAGGTAAGGTTGTGGCCTGGATCGCGGTACGACATTCCAATAAGAGCATCCAAGCCACACAGGGACATGGAAGATGAGCCACCCTTCGCAGTTCACCTTGCTTCGCAAGCGGCGGTTTCTGCCGTTTTTTGTTACGCAGTCCCTCGGGGCGTTCAACGACAACATCTTCAAGCAGTCGTTGATCCTTGCCATTTTGTACAAGCTGACCATCGAGGGTGACCGTTCGATCTGGGTCAACCTGTGTGCGCTGCTGTTCATCCTGCCGTTCTTTCTGTTCTCGGCGCTGGCCGGACAGTTCGGTGAAAAGTTCGCCAAGGACGCGCTGATTCGTCTGATCAAACTCGGTGAAATCGCGATCATGGCGGTCGGCGCAGTCGGGTTCCTGTTCGATCACCTGTCGCTGATGCTGGTGGCGCTGTTCGCCATGGGCACCCACTCGGCGCTGTTCGGCCCGGTGAAGTACTCGATCCTGCCGCAGGCCCTGCATGAAGAAGAGCTGGTGGGTGGTAACGGTCTGGTGGAAATGGGCACCTTCCTGGCGATTCTGGCCGGGACCATTGGCGCCGGGATCATGATGTCGTCCAGTCACTACGCACCGATCGTCTCTACGGCGATCATCGGTGTCGCGGTGCTGGGCTATCTGACCAGCCGCGGCATTCCACGCGCCGCGGCATCCACTCCTGAACTGCGGTTGAACTGGAATATCTTCAGCCAGTCCTGGGCGACTCTGCGCCTGGGACTGGGGCAAACGCCCGCAGTGTCGCGCTCAATTGTCGGTAACTCGTGGTTCTGGTTTGTCGGGGCGATTTACCTGACGCAAATCCCGGCCTACGCCAAAGAGTGGATGCACGGTGACGAGACCGTAGTGACGCTGATTCTGACGGTGTTCTCGGTCGGTATCGCGCTGGGATCTATGCTCTGCGAAAAACTCTCTGGACGCAAAATCGAGATCGGACTGGTGCCGTTTGGCTCCTTTGGGCTGACAGTGTTCGGTTTGCTGCTCTGGTGGAGCTCCGGGGGTATCCCGCAAAGCGTTCAAGGTCATGGCTGGATCGAAGTGCTTGGCTTCGCTCATACGTGGTGGGTGCTGTTCGATATTCTCGGGCTGGGGATTTTCGGTGGTTTCTACATCGTGCCGCTGTACGCGTTGATCCAGTCGCGCACTGCCGAAAACGAGCGGGCGCGGGTGATCGCGGCCAACAACATCCTCAACGCACTGTTCATGGTGGTCTCGGCGATTGTCTCGATTGTGCTGCTGAGCATCGTCAAGCTGTCGATTCCCCAGCTGTTCCTGGTGGTGTCGCTGCTGAACATTGGCGTCAACGCCTACATCTTCAGCATCGTTCCCGAATTCAGCATGCGCTTCATGATCTGGCTGCTCAGCCATTCCATGTACCGCGTGCAGCACCGTAACCTTGAGCTGATTCCTGATGAAGGTGCGGCGTTACTGGTCTGCAACCACGTGTCGTTCGTCGACGCTTTGCTGATTGGTGGCGCAGTGCGTCGGCCGATTCGCTTTGTGATGTATTACAAGATCTACAACCTGCCGGTGCTGAACTTCATCTTCCGTACGGCGGGGACCATTCCGATTGCCGGGCGCCAGGAAGACAACCAGATTTACGAAAAGGCCTTCAAGCGAATCGCCCAGTACCTGAAAGATGGTGAGCTGGTGTGCATCTTCCCCGAAGGCAAGCTGACCGCCGATGGCGAGATCAATGAGTTCAAAGGCGGGCTGACGCGGATACTGGAAGAGACACCGGTGCCGGTGATTCCATTGGCCTTGCAAGGGTTGTGGGGCAGCTTTTTCAGCCGCGATCCGAACAAGGGCTTGTTCCACCGTCTCTGGTCACGGGTGACCCTGGTGGCCGGGCCGGCGGTGGCGGTTGAAGTCGCGCAGCCTGCGCAGTTGCAAGCGCTGGTCGGCGAGTTGCGTGGCACCGTTAGATAGTGGGTGTTTTGGTCGGCCTCATCGCGAGCAGGCTCGCTCCCACACTTGATCTGTGAACGACACAGAACCAATGTGGGAGCGAGCTTGCTCCGGGCGGCGTTCCGATGATGGCGGTAGAGGCCTAAGTACTGACTTTGAGCCCGACCAACCCGGCGATGATCAGCGCGACGCTGGCCAGGCGGAACAGCGCCATGGATTCACCAAACAGGATGATCCCTGCGATAACCGTGCCCACGGCGCCGACGCCAGTCCAGATTGCGTAGGCAGTGCCCAACGGCAGATCCTTCATGGCCAGGCCCAGCAGACCCAGGCTGATTACCATGGCACCGACAGTCAGGACGGTGGGAAGAGGGCGGCTGAAGCCGTCGGTGTATTTCAGGCCAACGGCCCAGCCGACTTCAAACAGGCCAGCGAAAAACAGAATGATCCAAGGCATGAAGACCTCCATCGATTGACGGGGTCGTCCCCAGATTAATAACTTGAACGAGCCGCGAGGTCGTCCTCGCGATGCGCAGTATAGTGCCCACTATTAACCTGAGGATCAAGTTACAGGGTCAGTCGGTTGCTTGTTGGGCGGCCAGTTCGCGGTCGTGTTTCTCGCTCATTCGACGGAAGTACGTCGAGAGCAACGCCCCGGAAATGTTGTGCCAAACGCTGAATAGCGCGCTCGGCACCGCTGCCAGTGGCGAGAAGTGGGCACTGGCCAGTGCCGCGCCCAGACCGGAGTTCTGCATGCCGACTTCCAGTGCCAGGGACTTGCGTTGCGCCAGCGGCAGTTTGAACACGCGTCCGGTGAAGTAGCCCAGCAGGAAGCCAAAGCTGTTATGCAGCATCACCACAGCCATGATCAGCAGGCCGGATTCGGCAATCTTTGCCTGACTCGCCGCGACAACGGCGGCGACGATGATCACGATGCTCACCACTGAAACCAGAGGCAGCACCTCTACCGCGTGGCGCACCCGATCTCCCAGCAGGCGCTGGGCGACTACGCCGAGCACGATCGGCAGCAACACCACTTGCAGGATCGACCAGAACAGTTCCATGAACGAGACCGGCAACCAGGCCGAGGCCAGTAACCAGATCAGGGCGGGTGTCAGCACCGGAGCGAGCAGGGTGGTGACGGCGGCAATCGCTACCGACAGCGCCAAGTCGCCGCGGGCCAGCCAGGTCATCACGTTCGACGAGGTGCCGCTTGGGCAGCAACCGACCAGAATCACCCCGACGGCGATTTCCGGTGGCAGGTGAAACGCCTGGCAGAGCAACCATGCCACGCCGGGCATGATCACGAAATGTGCGACCACGCCCAGTGCCACGCGCCACGGATGGCGGGAGCGAGCCTGCTCGCGATGACGGACTGACATWCAACAWKGATGTTGACTGAAACTCCGCTATCGCGAGCAGGCTCGCTCCCACAGTAGAGATCACAAGCCTTTAGATCCCTTGCGGAGTCTCTTCACCGCCCAACGCCTCAACCAGCGCCGGGAGGAAGTCGCCGAAAGTCAGCATCATCAGCGTGAAGCTGGCGTCCAGTTGGCCGAGGGCTTCATCGCCACCGTCCTGTTCTGCCTGATCCTGCAGCAGGTCTTCGAACTTCAGGCGCTTGACCACCATCTTGTCGTCGAGGACGAACGACAGTTTGTCTTGCCAGGCCAGGGACAGCTGAGTGACCACTTTACCGGTGCTCAGGTGCAACTGGATTTCTTCGCTGGTCAGGTCTTGGCGCTTGCAACGGACGATGCCGCCGTCTTCGTGGGTATCGCGCAGTTCGCACTCATCCAGTACGAAGAAGTCGTCAGCGGCTTTCTGGGTGGTGACCCACTCAGTCATGGTCGCGGTCGGGGACATTTTTACAGTCAGCGGACGTACCGGCAGCGTGCCGATTACTTCACGCAGCGTCGAAAGCAGGTCTTCGGCGCGTTTCGGGCTGGCGGAGTTGACCAGGATCAGCCCCTGTTTCGGTGCGATGGCGGCAAAGGTCGACGAGCGACGGATAAAGGCGCGCGGCAGGAACGCCTGGATGATTTCATCCTTGATCTGATCACGCTCCTTCTTATAGACCTTGCGCATTTGCTCGGCTTCGATCTCTTCGACCTTTTCCTTGACTGCGTCGCGCACGACGCTGCCTGGCAGAATGCGTTCTTCCTTGCGTGCGGCGATCAGCAGGAAGTCTCCGCTGACATGTACCAGAGGGGCATCTTCGCCTTTGCCAAACGGCGCGACGAAACCGTAGGTGGTCAACTCCTGGCTTGCACATGGGCGCGCCAGCTTGGTGGCCAGTGCAGTTTCCAACGCCTCAGCATCAAAAGGCAGATCTTGGGTCAGGCGATAGATAAGCAGGTTCTTGAACCACATGGGGTGAGTCTCTCCTTTATACAAAGGGGGGCATTATTCTCCGCGCAGCGTCATAGGCCAACCCTCAGCTAAGCCTTTGGAAGGCCTGAAAAAATTATTTTAAAAAGTGCTTGCCAGAGGTGGGGCTGCTCCGTAGAATGCGCGCCACACCGAACGTGAAGGGTGATTAGCTCAGCTGGGAGAGCGTCTGCCTTACAAGCAGAATGTCGGCGGTTCGATCCCGTCATCACCCACCATTCGCATTCAGTGTTACGCGCAGCGGTAGTTCAGTCGGTTAGAATACCGGCCTGTCACGCCGGGGGTCGCGGGTTCGAGTCCCGTCCGCTGCGCCATATTCGGTAACCTGGAACACTGAACGCCAGGTCACCACGGAAAGCCCGCTAACGCGGGCTTTTTGCTGTAAGAGTTCCATGCGATGTGCACTGTTTCATTGAAATTCAGCTTTTTTAATATTTTTCTTAATTAAATCAGCACGTTATGAATTTTTGTGGCACAATGCGCCCCGCAACGAAGGTAAAGGGTGATTAGCTCAGCTGGGAGAGCGTCTGCCTTACAAGCAGAATGTCGGCGGTTCGATCCCGTCATCACCCACCACTTACTTTCAACGCTACGCGCAGCGGTAGTTCAGTCGGTTAGAATACCGGCCTGTCACGCCGGGGGTCGCGGGTTCGAGTCCCGTCCGCTGCGCCATATTCGGTAACCTGGAACACTGAACGCCAGGTCACCACAGAAAGCCCGCTTAATGCGGGCTTTTTGCTGTCTGGGGTTTTATCAAGTCATAGTCCCCGATAAAAAAGCGACCCTTGGTCGCTTTTTTCGTTTATGGGTTACTACTGCTCGGCATTGCGCGCGTGCCGGTAATCACTGACCGCTTCGTACACCGCTTTGCGTAGCCGATTGATACCGCCGATAGGGCGGTGGGCTTCCAGACCAAACCAGGGGTTGAAGGACTGGTTATCGCATCGGAGGTTCAGCGCTGGCGTGTCGAAGTCCTGGGCGGGTATCTGAATCCGCGCCACGGTTTCAAACGGCGCATCGCTTTCACGCCATTCGATGCTGGTGTCTTCGATCGGCATGTACCTGGTCGGGTCCTGGCGCTGGATCTGCAAGACAAAACACGCGGGCACACGATCCGTCGACAGCTGCTGATTCAGTGCGCTGCGCAAATAGTTTGGCAGCGCTTGATTTTGCGCAGGCAGGGTGTAGTTGGGGCAGCTGTCGGGGTCTGGCGCGACGCGAAACTTGGCGTTGGCCGTACCGAATTTATACGGCGAGACGGAAAAATAAGTGGTCTGGGTCGGGCTGGCCGGTGCTGGCGCCAGCGTCGCCAAGGCAATAAACAGGTGACGAACCTGCCAGCTGCGCGGATCCCAACTCGGAAAGAACGCCATGACCTGTTTGCCATCCGCCTGGGCTGCGACGTTCTGACGGTACTCGGCGACATTGCTGACGAAGAAGTTCGGATGGCTGAACATCACGAAGTCCTGCTCGCTGCGGCTCTGCTGATCCTTGAGTAGCTGCGTTCCCGGTACATCAAGCAATTTGATCGCCATGCCTCGGGCATCGCGGACGCTGTCGAATTGCGGATAGGCGTTACCGTTGGACAGTCGCAAGATGGCTTGCCAGGTCTTGCCGGCTTCGCTAAAGACCCCTTGACGCAGTTCAGGCGCCAGGTCGGCCAGCACTTGAACCTCGGCCTTTACGCAGCCATGCGCCTTGGCGTGGGCATCGCGCAGGAAGCGAGTGTTTTCGCGGTGCTGGTCGACGATGTGCACGGCGGTCTGGATGATCTCCTGGGTCATTGCTGCTTCACCGGCCGGAATGCGCTCGTTGGCAGAGACCGGGCCGCTGTGATGCCAGGCGAACCAGCCCGTCGCCACTGCCCAGCCCAGCAAGCCGAGTCCCAACAGAAGCAGCAGGGCTTTGCCTAGTAGTACGCCAATGCGCAGCCAAAGAGTGATCAACATGCGCGAATCCTTTTTGCTGCGGTGATGGTCATGGCAATTGCGATTCCAAAGGACCGCCGAGCACCTTCAGGTATTCCAGTAGCGCCCAGCGCTCTTGTGGTTGCAGCAGACGGCCGATGACCCCGTTGCCCCGTTCGCCTGCACGAAATTCGTGACCGCCGTTGTGGTTGCCGGTGATTCGCGTGTCGAACTCGAAACCGTTGCTGAAGGCTTCAGTGCGATAACCCAGGTGCTGCGGGTCGTATTCCGAGAGTTTGTTCAGGTCCAGCGGTCCAGCAGGCGTCGGGTGCAGTTTGACGTCCAGTTTCGCCAGTTCGGCCAGGTCCCATTTGAGCGCGCTCAGGTCGAAACGGTGGTCGGCGATGTTGTTGGCGGCCCCCGGGTCGGTGCCTATGACGTCCACCGGTAGCATTTTCAGTTTCTGTTCAGGCCGACCATTGGTCACCGTCACGTTCGGTACATGGCAACCGGCGCAGTTCTCGGCGAACAACGTGCGGCCCTTGGCGGCCAGCGGTTTGTCGATGCTGCCGAGCAATGCTTCGGGCCAGGCCGGAGGTTTGAGTCGCTTCAGGGTTTCTTCGATCAGTTGCAGGTCACGTACTCGCACGCTGGAGGGGTAGCGATCATCGCCCTTGAGCGGCTGGCCGGCGGCATCGAAGAAGTTCAGCGTCGCACCGACGCCCAGGGCTTCGCCGATGTTGCGCGCCATGGGTTGCTGGGCTGAGCCGTTCCATTGCACCCAATCAAAACTCCAGATATCCCACAGCTGCGGGTAGTCCACGGGCGCGTTGGCTACTCGGTAGTTGTTCGGCGAAATGGCGTCGCCGAAAGTGGCATTGGCAATACGGCCGAAAGCGTCGGTACGGCCCGGGCCTTCTTCGGTGGGGTAGAGGCCGCGGTGGGTGTCATTCCAGGCAGCGCGCAGGAAGGTATCCAGCGACGTTTTGAAGTCCTGGCGCAGTTGTGAGTGCTGGGCGTCATAGTCCTGACCCAGCACGTTGCGTGCGAAGCGTTCGAATTTCCAGGGGTTGTAGTAGGTCGAGGCGAGACTTGCGACCAATGCCTGACCGAAACTGCCGCCGCGCAGAGTGGGGACACTGGAAGGCAATACGTGCTGCGCCGAGCCACCGTCGATGCGTATTGCCTGGCCTTTAAAGCGCAGCTCGCCGGTATGGCAGGCGGCGCAGGTAACATCCAGAAACTCTTCTTTACTGCCAGGGTTCTGATGACGGGCGAAGCCGACGGGCAGGTTGCCGGGGTTGTTCGGCGTGGCTTTCTGGGCGGGATCCACCAGAAAACCAAAACGCGCCAGGTATTCCGGCGCGGCAAAGCGTTGCTCCGAGAACGGCAGTTCAAGTGCTGTGAACCAGTTGTAGCGCAGGCCTTTGACCTGCGTACCCTGCGGCGTGAAGTAGTAGGTCTGGCGGTCGGCGGCGTCCCACTGCTCGAGGTAGTTCACCTGCTCGACCGGCGTATAGGCCGGCAGCTTCGGGTTGGCGACGTAATACAGGACCACCGCCAGAGYGACTACCAGCAGGGTGATTATCAGTAACAGCACACGGATCAAGAGGCGCACTTTAAACATCCTTGTCGATTTATAGCCTTGTTATGCCTTAGCTCCGAGTACGCGGCAAGTGGCCATTACGCCAGACGCTGTAGGAACCGGCGTTTATTGCACTGAGAAGAAGCTGACAGAAGCTTCATGACCAGCACTCGCAAAATGCATTGAAAGACCTGAACTTATCGGAGCTTTCCTGCTCTCATGCCGGTAGCCATTGGTCGTGGCGGCCTGATAAGCT